>JAGDDB010000268.1 GCA_017958265.1 Oscillospiraceae bacterium
GGCTCCGTGGCCTTCATCACCGTGGAAGTAAAGGACACGGCGGAGCTTACCTCCGCGATAAACAGGCTTGCGCTCATAAAGGGCGTAACGGAGGTCAGGAGGACGGGCACGTGAGAGCGGTAGTCACGAGAGTGAAAAACGCGAGAGTGGAAATAAACGGAGAGGTATGCGGCAGCATAGGCACGGGCTTTCTCGTGCTTCTGGGCGTGAAGACCGGCGACACGGAGGCCGAGGCCGTGCGCCTGAGCGACAAGATATGCGCCATGCGCATATTCGAGGACGAAAACGAGCGCATGAACCTTTCGCTCGCCGATGTGAAGGGAGAGCTTCTGGCGGTATCGCAGTTTACGCTGTACGGCAGCTGCCGCCGCGGACGCAGGCCGGAGTTTCTCAGCGCGGCGCGGCCGGAACAGGCCGTGCCCCTGTACGAGCTTTTCATCGAAAAATGCCGCGAAAAGGGCTTCGGCGTACAGACGGGCGTCTTCTGGGCGGACATGCAGGTCTTTTCGCAGAACGACGGACCGGTCACGCTGATACTCGATACCGACGAACTCTGAATGGGAGGCGCGAAATGCTTATAAAGTGCTTTACCGTGGGGCAGCTTCAGACAAACTGCTATATAGTCACGGATGAAAGATCCCTCAAATGCGCGGTGATCGATCCGGGAGCGGAGTCGGGCACCATACTGAATTATCTTGACGACAACAGGCTCAAAGCGGAATGCATATTCCTCACCCACGGGCATTTTGACCACACCAAGGCGGTGCCCGCGGTATACGCCGAGACGAAAGCGAGAGTGTATATCAACAGGGGCGACGCAAACCTTGAGGACTTCCCCGATTCATACAGATATCACGGCGGCGAGGAGCTCGGCTTTTACTCCGAGGGGGACGTGATCGAGGTCGGCGCGCTGAAATTCACCGTAATGGAGACCCCCGGACACAGCCGCGGCTCGGTGACGCTGCGCTGCGAAAACGCTCTGTTTACCGGAGACACCCTTTTCCGCGACAGCTGCGGACGTACCGATCTCGAGGGCGGCAGCATGGAAGTGCTGAACAAGTCGCTGCGGCGCCTGTATGAGCTCGAGGGAGATTTCGAGGTATACCCCGGGCACATGGACTCCACCACGCTGGAAAGAGAGCGCAAATTCAATTATTACATGCTCGACGCCATGGAAAAATAATAAAATGAAAATATATCTTTCGGGACATGAGTACAGATACGCCGCGGAACAGGCACTTATGTCCTTTTTTCCTGAGCTGAGGCCGGAATACTCCGAGGGCGCGGAGCCGGAAGGCGACTGCGTGATACTCGCCCTCGACGGCGCGAAGGCATCGGCGGAGCTGCGTCTGAACGGGCGTACTGCCCGGGGCGAGGCGGAAGCGGACGGAGCCGTTCCGGAAAGCGGGACGGAAAGAGACAGGCTGCTTCAAAAGCTCGTCAAGCTGGCCTTTTTCCGCGCCGCGGTCGAGCTGCGCGGCAGCGCTCCGCCCTGGGGCGCTCTTACGGGAGTAAGACCCGTCAAATTGGCGGCGAAATATATGCGTCAAACCGGCCTCGGGCCGGCAGAGACCGCTGGATACATGACGGAGGAGTACTGCGTTTCGCCCCTCAGGGCCGAGCTGTGCGCCCGGGCGGCGGAATACTCGCAGAAAGCGGACGCGGAGCTGGAGGAAAACGACGTGCTTTTGTACGTGGGCATACCCTTTTGTCCCTCGCGCTGCTCCTACTGCTCTTTCGTCAGCAGCTCGGTGGAAAAGTCCCTCGCGCTGATCGGCGATTATATCGAGGCCCTTGTCCGCGAGATCAGGGCCGCCGGACAGCTTGCCGCGAAACACGGAATGAAAATCGCGGCGGTATATTTCGGCGGCGGCACGCCGACGACTCTCTCGGCACGGGAGCTTGACAGGCTGATGGGAGAGCTCGCGGACAGTTTTGATCTGTCGCGCCTGCGCGAGTATACCGTAGAGGCCGGCAGGCCCGATACCGTTACCGGGGAAAAGCTGGAAACGCTCAGGCGGCGCGGCGCGGACAGGATAAGCATAAACCCGCAGACGATGAACGACCGTGTGCTTGCCGCGATAGGCAGAAGGCACACAGCCGGGGATGTTCTCGCGGCTTACGCCCTGACGAAGGAGCATTTTCCGGGAGATATCAATATGGACCTGATAGCCGGACTTCCCGAGGACAGCCCCGACAGCTTCCGCCGCAGTCTTGACGCCGTTCTGGGCCTGGGGCCGGAAAACATAACCGTACATACGCTCACGATGAAGCGCTCTTCCCGCCTCAGCGCCGAGGGCGGCGGGATACCGGCGGGCGAGGCGGCCGCGGAGATGCTCGGGCACGCTTATTCCGTCCTGCCCGGGGCGGGCTTTTCGCCCTACTACCTGTACAGACAGAAATTTTCCGCGGGCGGCTTCGAGAACACGGGCTGGTGCCTGCGGGAGCATGAGAGCTTATACAATATCGGCATGATGGAGGAGCTTCGCAGCGTTATCGCGCTCGGCGCGGGCGGCGCGACGAAGCTGGTGCATCCGGAGAGCGGGAAAATAGACCGCGTTTTCAACAAAAAATACCCCTATGAATATATAGCATCCCCCGGCTGCGTTCCGGAGCTGGAAAAACTGCTTGGCTGAGACGCAGGTAAAAAAAGCCGTTTACAAAACCGCCGCGAGCATATATAATATATTCGCACCGCGTCAGATATAAAAGTAAGGATGGGAGGAGACGCTATGGCATATTCTATCATCACCATAAGCAGGGAGTTCGGAACGGGAGCGAGGCTGATAGGCAGACAGCTCGCCGAGATGTTGGGGTACGATTATTACGACAGGGCTCTTATAGAGATGTCCGCGGAAAAGAGCGGACTGAGTGAGGAGTTTATCGAGCGTACAGAGGAAAAAGCGTCCAACAGCTTCCTTTACAACCTCGCCACGGCGGCGTACATATCCTCCGACATGGGCATGCAGTACAGCGTGCCCGTAAACGACAGGGCTTTCATGGTACAGTCGGACGTAATACGGGAGATCGCCCAGAAGGGCAACAGCGTGATAGTCGGCCGCTGCGCCGATTACATCCTCAAGGATCATCCCAAGCTTCTCAGAGTTTTCATTTACGCGGACAAGGCCGACAGGATAAACCGCATCATCAACGAATACGGCAATTCCCCCAAAACCGCCGAGTCCACCCTCAACAAGATAGACAAGGGCAGAGCGAATTATCACAAGTTCTATACCGGCACCGCGTGGAAATCCCTGGATAATTACGATATATGCATCAATACCTCCACTACCGGCATCAAGGGAGCCGTGATGGCCATAAAGGCCGCCGCGGAGGAAAAATTCGGCAAAGACTGAAATATTGATAATACAGCTCATCAGGGGTCGCTGCAAAATGAAAGTTTTGCAGCGGCCTCAAGCTGTTTTTTCAATATTTCATTCTTTGCCGAATTTGTCCTCCGCCACGGCCTTTATGGCCAATACGGCGCCCTTTATGCCGGTTTTGGAGGTGTTGATGCATATGTCGTAGTTGTCCAGGGATTTCCACGAGGTGCCGGTATAGAACTTGTGATAATTCGCTCTGCCCTTGTCTATCTTGTTGAGGGTGGACTCGGCGGTTTTGGGGGAA
>JAGDDB010000269.1 GCA_017958265.1 Oscillospiraceae bacterium
CGGATCATTGGAAGTAAACGCCTGACGGGACATACTAGGATCTCGGCGCCAATGAGCTCTGCGTAAGAGCGATGTACGACTCCGGAACGCAGCTGAAGATATCCGGCATCGTGCGGCCGGGCAACCGCTCGGTATCTTCGATGCTCAGCGGCTCGATAGGCTATACCGTCGCTCTCTCGGAATATATTTCCGAAAGCACCGCCTCCCGCGCCGTAGTGCGCAGCCAGCTTGCCCGGCCCGACTTTGACGTGCTCACCGGCCTGCCCTTCGCCTCCGCCGCCGACGGCATATCCGACGAAGCAATGGCCGCCGCCGCGGAAGAGTATATCGCCTCTCTTTCCGAAGCCGAGAAAGCCTCTCTTTACCGGGATTTAGTGACCCGTCCCGACGAAGACACCGTTGAAATGCTGCTCGATCAGTATATGCGGGATGTGGACCGCGATTTTGCTCAGCAGAGCATAGCGGCTCAGTTTCCCGAATACGCCTCCATGCTTGACGGCATGGACGACGACACGCTGTTTTCATATATACGCGAGGGGCTCCGGCCTCAGATCGAAGAGGAATACCGCGCCGCCGCGGCACAGCAGCTCGCCGCCTTCTCCGACCGGGAACTTGCGGCCATGCTCGACGACAAGGCGGCGGATACCGCAGTCTGCGCCGTGATATACAATGAATTCATGCCCGATACCGTTTCCGATTCCAGCTATGAGGAAAACCTGCGCCTGCTGGGCTACGCCGATCCGGACAAACCGCTGAGGATAAGCATATATTCCTCCACCTTCGCCGCCAAAGACGGAGTTACGGACGTGATAGCGGCCTATAACGACGCGGCGGCCGAGGAGCAAAGGCTGGATTACACGGATTACGTGGGTCTGCTCATGAGCTCGGTCACCACCATCCTCAAGGCCATATCCTATGTCCTTGTCGCGTTCGTTTCCATATCTCTTGTCGTTTCCTCGATAATGATAGGCATCATCACCTATATCTCGGTCCTGGAACGCACCAAGGAGATAGGCATACTGCGCAGCATCGGCGCCTCCAAGCGGGACATCGCCCGGGTATTCAACGCAGAGACGCTCATCGTGGGCCTGTGCGCGGGCGTGATAGGCATCATCGCCACCGTGCTTCTGAATATCCCCATAAGCCTGCTGGTGCGCCGTCTTACCGGGATACCGTATCTCACTTCCCTGCTGCCCGCTTTCTCCGGCGCGGTGCTGGTAGTGATAAGCATGCTGCTCACGCTCATCTCGGGCCTTATTCCCTCGCGCATCGCCTCGGGCAAGGATCCCGTCGAAGCCCTGCGCAGCGAATAGGCAGAGCAGGCCGCCCTCCGAAAGCGGAGTTTTTGCCGTTTTTATAACAATCCTCCCAAATATTCGGCGCGGCGCCCTGAATGTTTGGGAGGATTTTTGCAAGAAAAACCGTTGCGCATTGCATTTACGTAAGTTATAATTAATGATATGCTGAGATATGGTATATTTCAAATTGTCCATGTATAAAAAACAGGAGGTAAAACAGCATGATAGTATCCAGGAAAAAGCCTGTCGAAGAGCTGCTTGCCATGCTGGACGGCGCGAAAAAGATAGCCCTGGTCGGCTGTAAGAGCTGCGCCGCCGCATGCGCAGTCGGCGGAGAAAAGGAATGCAACGAAATGAAAGCCCTGCTCGAGGAAAAGGGCTATGAGGTAGTGGGCATCGCTCTTCCCGACGAGTCCTGCCAGAAGATGCTCGTCAAGAAAGAGGTCAAGGTCTTCCGCGACGCGGAGCCCGACGCCTACGTTTCCCTTGCCTGCGGCAACGGCTGCCAGACCGTGGCGCAGAACGTGAGCGTACCCGTCTATCCCGCGAACAACACCGTATTCATGGGTCAGACCGAGCGCGTGGGCATCTTCAACGAAATGTGCCGCATGTGCGGCGACTGCGTGCTGGGCGAGACCGGCGCCATCTGCCCCGTCACCAAGTGCGCCAAGTCCCTTGTCAACGGCCCCTGCGGCGGACAGAAAAACGGCAAATGCGAAGTCAACCCCGACAACGACTGCGCTTGGATACTTATTTATAACAAACTCAACGAGCTGGGACAGCTTGACAAGCTCTGCTCCGTCAGACCCGACAAGGGCTACGCCGAGCACAGCTGGCCCCGCAGCGTAAATACAAAGGAGGCAAAATAATGAGCTTACTGCAGCAGGCACTTGAAAGCGGAAAATTCGGCGTTACCGCCGAAATGGCGCCTCCCAAGGGATATGATTTCACCGAGCAGATAGAGGTCGCACAGCTCCTGAAGGGCAAGATACACGGCGTGAACGTGACCGATATGCAGTCCGCCTGCCTCAAGGCGTCCTCCATCGGTCTGTGCATCAAGCTCAAGCAGGCCGGGCTCGAGCCCATAATCCAGATGACCGGACGCGACAGGAGCCGCATGGCGATAATGGGCGACTTCCTCTCCGCGGCCGCTTTCGGCATCGATACCATGCTCGCCCTCACCGGCGACCATACCACCGTAGGCGACTGCAAAGAGTCCAAGCCCGTGTTCGATCTTGACTCCGTCGGCATCCTGAAGATGCTCAGCGAGATGGAGCGCACCGGTCTTGACTGCGGCGGAAATGAGCTTTCCACCGTGCCCACCTTCTATAAGGGCGCTTCCGTCACTCCCGTTTACGATCCCATCTTCCTGCAGATCAACAAGCTGCGCAAGAAGGTCGAGGCAGGCGCGATGTATGTGCAGACCCAGGGTCTTTTCAGCATCGACGCTCTCAAACGCTTCATGGAGGAAGTGGACAAGGCCGGCATCAAGGTACATGTCATGGCGGGCATCATCCCCCTCAAGACCGCCGGCATGGCCAATTACATGAATCAGAGCGTGCCCGGCATCGACGTGCCCGAGCACATGATCAAGCGCCTGGCCGACGCCGCTGCCGAGGGCAAGGAAAAGGGCATAAAGGGTCTGCCCGCCAAGGCCGGCATCGAAATGGCCGCCGAGCTCGTAGCTCAGATCAAGGATGAAAAGCTCTGCGACGGCGTACATATCATGGCCATCGGCGCCGAGAAGAACGTACCCGTCATCCTCGACAA
>JAGDDB010000270.1 GCA_017958265.1 Oscillospiraceae bacterium
AAAGGCAGCGAATTTGAGCTGATGACCGCAAAGCACCCGATTTATGACCGCAGCTCCGTTGTGCTCAACGGAGACCATGTTACGCTCGAAGCAGGCACCGGCTGCGTGCACACCGCGCCCGGCCACGGCGCCGAGGACTATGTGATATGCCGCAAATACGACGACAGCGGAGCAACGAATATTGGCACCCTCGTGCCCGTGGATTCCCGCGGCATGATGACGGCGGAGTCCGGAAAATTCGAGGGCATGTACTACGAAAAGGCCAACGACGCCATTTATGACGAGCTGTGCGCCTGCGGAGCGATGCTGACAAGCGAGGAGATCGTCCATCAGTATCCCCATTGCTGGCGCTGCAAAAAGCCCATCATCTACCGCGCTACGGATCAGTGGTTCTGCAGTGTGGACAGCTTCAAGGATGAGGCAGCGGAAGCCTGCGGCAGCGTGAAATGGCTGCCGGAGTGGGGCGGAGAGAGAATAGTCAGCATGGTGCGCGACCGCGCCGACTGGTGCATTTCCCGGCAGCGCCGCTGGGGTCTGCCCATCCCCGTTTTTTACTGCAAAAAGTGCGGCAAACCCATATGCACCGACGAGACCATAGCCAGAGTATCCGAGCTCTTCGGCGAAAAGGGCTCAAACTGCTGGTATGAGATGACGACGGAACAGCTGCTTCCGGAAGGCTTCAAATGCCCGCACTGCGGCGCTTCCGGAGATTTTGACAGAGAAGCGGACACGCTGGACGGATGGTTCGATTCAGGCTCGTCGCATATTGCTTCACTGCTTAAAAACGACGCCGGCGAATGGCCCGCCGATGTTTATCTCGAGGGCGCGGACCAATACAGAGGCTGGTTCCAATCATCGCTGCTCACATCCGTGGCGACACGCGGAAAAGCGCCGTATAAGACGGTGATAACTCACGGCTGGGTCGTGGACGGCGAAGGCAAGGCGATGCATAAATCGCTGGGCAATTCCGTCGCCCCCGAGGAGATCATCGACAAGTACGGCGCGGATATGCTCAGACTGTGGGTGGCCTCTTCGGATTACCATGTGGATGTTCGCGCATCGGACAACATTTTCAAACAGCTTTCCGATATCTATCTGAAGATAAGAAATACGAGCCGCTACATGCTCGGCAATCTCGACGGCTTTGATCCCGGCAGCATCGTGCCGGTGGGTGAAATGACCGAGCTTGATAAATGGGCCGTGTCAAAGCTCAATTCACTTGTCAAAAAGGTCCGCGAGGCCTATGACAACTATGAATTCCATATTATTTATCATGCCATTCACAATTTCTGCGTAATAGACATGTCCAACTTCTACCTCGACGTCATCAAGGACAGACTTTACTGCGAGGAGAGAAACGGCGATCTGCGCCGCAGCGCGCAAAGCGCCATGTATATGATACTCGACGCAATGGTACGCATGCTGGCGCCCATCCTTTCGTTTACGGCAGAGGAGATCTGGGCGTGCATGCCTCACGGAGAGTCGGACGACGGCGAGAGCGTCATGTTCAACTCCATGCCCCGGTACGATCCCTCGCTGGAACTGCCCGCGGAAAAGGCGGAAGGCTGGGAGCGCATGATGAAGCTCAGAACCGATGTGAACAAGGCGCTGGAGCTTGCAAGAGCCGAAAAGACCATAGGCAAGCCTCTCGACGCCGAGGCAGTGCTGCATGTTTCCGATCCGGAGCTTGAAAAGGAACTCGGCGAGTACGATCTGAAGACACTGTTTATAGTTTCTTCCGTCGAAGTGAAGAAGGGCGATTACGACGCGTATGCCGGCGATACGCCCGGAGTGACGACGGAGATAAAATCAAGCGCGGAAAAGAAATGCGTGCGCTGCTGGACACATGACGCGCATGTGGGCGAAGATAAAGAGCATCCCGAGCTTTGCCCGAGGTGCGCAAGGGTAGTAAGAGCCCGGTGATACGGCGCCGGTTGAGGGCGATAACATTCGGCGCGGTCCCAACGGACCGCGCCGAATGAAAAATAAGCCCGTCGGCGCCCATAACGGAGTGGAGTGCATTATGTACTATGTTTTTCTTGCGGTCGTGATCATGCTGGCCGATCAATGGTCAAAGCTGGCAATGGTACGCATGCTGCCCGTAGGCGGAGAGGCGGAGTTTATACCGAAGATCATCGGTCTTACGGTAGTGCATAATTACGGAGCGGCTTTCAGCATGCTTCAGAATATGCGTCTGCTCCTTTTGGGGCTGACCGCCGTAGTATGCGCCGCGCTTTTCGTTTATCTGCTGGCCGGCGTCCGCCGCTCGGGCCTTATGAGCCTTAGTCTTGCCATGATATTGGGCGGAGCGTGGGGCAACGCTCTGGACAGGATCATAAACGGATATGTCGTTGACATGTTCAAGCCGCTCTTTATAAACTTCCCCGTATTCAACGTGGCGGACTGTTTTGTGACCGTAGGCGGGATCATACTGTGCGCCTGCCTGATATTCGACAAAAACCTTGCCTCGGACAGAGCAAAGACGGGCGGAAAACAAACGGAGAAATGCGATGCCGATAATAACGGTAACTGAAGACGACGCCGGAACGCGGCTCGACGCGCTGATAGCGCAGCGTCTTGACAATATAAGCAGAAACCGCGCCCAACAGCTGATAGAGTCGGGCGCGGTGCTCATGTGCGGAGGAAAAGCCGTAAGGAAGAATTATAAGGTCACCGGCAGCGAAAGCTTCGAAGTGATCATACCGGAACCGGAGCAGACGCATATTCTTGCGGAGAACATCCCGCTTGATATAGTATACGAGGACGCGGACATTATAGTTATCAACAAGCCGAAAGGCATGGTGGTACATCCCGCTCCGGGCAATTACGGCGGAACGCTTGTAAACGCGCTGCTGTATCACTGCGGGGACAGTTTGTCCGGCATAGGCGGAGAGCTGCGCCCGGGAATAGTTCACCGGCTGGATAAGGATACCTCCGGGCTTATGCTGGCCGCAAAAAACGACAGAGCGCATGCCGCCCTTGCCTCGCAGCTGAGCTCGCGCA
>JAGDDB010000271.1 GCA_017958265.1 Oscillospiraceae bacterium
AATCACGCGTCGAAAATCGAAGAAACCTTGGAAAAATCCCGCCGCCGGGCGGGAGCGGAGGAAGCAATGACAAACAGCTTTTTCGCGCTTATTTCGCGAATGCGCTATATAAAACGCTGGGGGCTCATGCGCAACAGCTATCCGGAAAACATTCAGGAGCATTCTCACATGACCGCCGTGATCGCTCACGCGCTGGCGGTGATACGCAGAGATGTGCTCGGCCAAAGCGCGGACCCGGCCTCAGCCGCCGCGGCGGCCCTTTTTCATGACGCTTCGGAGATAATCACGGGAGACCTTCCTACGCCGGTAAAGTATCTCAACGGAGAGATAAGCGGCGCGTCCAAGGCCGTGGAAAAAACGGCGGGAGAAAAGCTCCTGGAGATGCTGCCGCAGGAGCTCAGACCGGAATACAGCCGCCTGCTCGACTGCCCGGATGAGGATACGCGCAGTCTTGTAAAAGCCGCCGACAAGCTGTCGGCTTACATCAAATGCGTTGAAGAAATACGGGCAGGGAACAGTGAATTCCGCTCGGCGGAGCAGCAGATAAGAGCGGCGCTCGAAGAGCTGCCCATGCCGGAGGTCAGATACTTTATCAAGCATTTCATGCCGTCTTTCGGAATGACGCTCGATGAGCTTACAAAACAGTAGGAAAGGAACGACAGGACCCGTGAAAGCGATAGTTACCGTTATAGGAAAGGACCGCGTGGGGATAATCGCGGATGTTTGCGCGATACTTGCCGCCAACGGAGTGAACGTTCTGGACATCAGCCAGACCGTCATGCAGGATTATTTTACGATGATAATGATGGTTGACACCTCTCAGTGCCGTGTGCGCTTCAACGAGCTCAGCGACATGCTTGCCGCAGAGGGAGAAAAGACCGCGCTGACCATACGTATACAGCGCTCGGATATTTTTGAGGCTATGCACCGGATATGATCAGCAGAAACGAGATAATTCAGACTATCGAGATGATAGATCAGCAGCATCTCGACATACGCACGATCACCATGGGCATCTCTCTGCTCGACTGCGCGGATACGGATATGCGCAGCTGCTGCGGAAAGATATATGACAAGATCACCCGCCTTGCAGCCGACCTGGTAAAGACCGGCGAGGATATAGAGGCGGAGTTCGGCATCCCGATCGTAAACAAGCGCATATCCGTAACGCCGATATCTCTTGTGGCGGCGGGCTGCGCCGGGGGAGATTACGCGGATATCGCGCGCACCCTCGACAAAGCCGCGGCGGAGACGGGCGTAAACTTCATAGGCGGCTTTTCCGCCCTGGTCCATAAGGATTTCACGAACAGCGACAGGCGCCTGATCGACGCCATACCCGAGGCGCTTGCGTCCACAAATCTGGTTTGCTCCAGCGTGAACGTGGCTACGACGCGCTCGGGCATCAATATGGACGCCGTTCGCCTCATGGGCGAAAAGGTGAAAAAAGCCGCGGAACTCACCGCGGACAGCGGCGGAATGGCCTGCGCAAAGCTTGTGGTATTCGCAAACGCGGTGGAGGATAATCCTTTCATGGCCGGAGCATTCCACGGCGTGGGCGAGGCCGAGTGCGTTATAAACGTTGGCGTGAGCGGTCCGGGCGTGGTGCATCATGCGCTCAAAGCCTGCCGCGGAGAGCCCTTTGACGTGGTAGCCGAGACGATCAAAAAGACGGCTTTTAAAGTCACGCGCATGGGTGAGCTCGTAGCGCGCGAGGCGTCGAAAAGACTGAATGTGCCCTTCGGAGTGGTCGATCTGTCCCTTGCTCCCACGCCCGCGGTGGGCGACAGCGTGGCGGACATACTTGAGGAAATGGGCCTTGAGAGCGTGGGCACTCACGGGACCACCGCCGCTTTGGCTCTGCTGAACGACGCGGTCAAAAAGGGTGGCGTTATGGCCTCCAGCAGCGTGGGAGGCCTGTCGGGAGCGTTTATTCCCGTAAGCGAGGACGCCGGTATGATAGCGGGAGCGGAAAGAGGGTCGCTGGTTTTGGACAAGCTGGAAGCGATGACCTGCGTCTGCTCCGTCGGCCTTGACATGATAGCGGTCCCCGGAGACACGCCGGCCGAAACGATAGCGGCCATTATCGCCGACGAAGCGGCGATAGGCGTGGTAAACAACAAGACCACGGCTGTGCGCATAATATCCGCGCCGCGAAAAAAGGTTGGCGAGCGCGTGGATTTCGGAGGACTGCTCGGAAGCGCGCCCGTCATGCCCGTGCATAAATTTTCCAGCGCGGAGTTCATAGGCAGGGGCGGGAGGATCCCGGCTCCGCTGCATTCGCTGAGAAACTGATGAAGGGCCTGCTGGTGATCACCGGCCCTACGGCCACGGGCAAGAGCGATCTGGGCGTGATCATGGCCGAAAGACTGGACGGAGAGATCGTTTCGGCGGATTCGATGCAGATATACCGGGGAATGCGTATCGGTACGGCGGCGCCCACGCGGGAAGAAATGAGAGGCGTACCTCACCATCTTATCGGAACGGTGGATCCGACCGAGGCATATTCGGCCGCAAGGTACGTTGAAGAAGCGTCGGCCTGCGTGGATGATATACTTGCCCGGGGAAAGCTGCCCATAGTCGTGGGCGGAACGGGACTGTATATCGATTCGCTGCTCTGCTCGCGCATTTTTCCGGGCGGCGACGGCGCTCTGCGCCGGCGGTTTTCCGCGCAGTATGACGAGCTCGGCGGCGAGGCCATGCTCGCCATGCTCGCCGAAGCGGATCCGGAAAGCGCGGCGAGACTTGCCGCCAACGACAAAAAACGCATAGTACGCGCGCTTGAGGTATATCACTCCACCGGCAAGACCGTTACTCAGCACAACCGTGAAACGGCGCAGCTTCCGCCCAGGTATCTTTACTGCAAGATCGCTCTCGATTATGCCGACAGAAATGTCCTTTACGGGCGCATCGACGCCCGTGTTGACGAAATGCTTCGTCAGGGACTTGTGAACGAGGTCAGATCGCTGCTCGAGTCCGGGCTTGAAGAAAACAGCACGGCCATGCAGGCGATAGGCTATAAGGAACTCATCCCGGCGCTGCGCGGAGAATGCTCCGTCGCGGATGCCGCAGAGCTGATAAAGCGCGAGTCGAGACGGTATGCAAAGCGTCAGCTTTCATGGCTCAGATCCCGCAGAGATGCGGATTGGATAATTTGGGAAAAAAATCGCGATTACGCGAAAGCCGCCCTTATTTCGACACAATTATTGGAAGAAAAAGGTATAATATAGCCGAGAGCGGAGGCTCGAAATATATTACAGAGGTGTCGAAAATGCAGAAGACTCTTAATTTGCAGGACCTGTTTCTCAACCAGGCGAGAAAAGAAAAAATGCAGCTTACCATGTTCCTGATGAACGGTTTCCAGATGCGGGGAGTGGTCACGGGATTTGACAGCTTCACGGTGGTATTGGATACGGAAGGCAAGCAGCAGCTTATCTATAAACACGCGATATCGACAATAGTTCCTTCAAGGCAGATAAGGCTTGCGTCGGAGGAATAAAACGAAAGATTTCGGGAGAGAGGTATGAAAAAGACAAACGCCGCGATCAAGATAGCCGGCTTCCTGTTTTTCGCCGCGGCGCTGGCATATCTGGTCATATACATAATACAGGCGGTGAACGATCCTTTCCGCACCGCGGTCGCGGTGCCCTATACGGTGCGCGACAGCGCAGAGGCGTCGGGCATAGTCGTGCGCGACGAAGAGGTGCTTTACAGCGTATACAACACGATATACATCTCTGCCGGAGACGGAAAAAGAGTGACCAAAGACGAAGAGATCGCCGAGGCATTCAACAATACCGACGACCTTCAGAAGGCGGTGCGCATAGGCGAACTTGACTCGCAGATACTCCAGCTTGAGGCGCTTACCGCGGACGATACCTCGGCAGAGGACATGCTCAAGCTCGACGCGAGGATAGACTCCGATATCCTCCGGCTGAGAAGGAGCGTATATGAACGAAACCTGTCCGGTACGGAGGAACTCGCGCTGGGACTGAGGACAATGGCGTTTACGGGAAGTCAGAGCCGCGAAAAGGTGATCGGTCAGATAGCGGAACTGAAAAAACAGCGCAGCAACCTCGGAGACGCCGGCAGACTTATCACCGCTACGGTGACCGCGCCCGCCTCGGGCCTTTTCAGCAGTGTTGCGGACGGCTGGGAAACGCTGGACTCGTCACAGCTTGACAATCTGAGCGTTTCTGGGCTCATCGAGATACTGAAAAGGGATCCGGATGAGCCGGAATTCGCGCTGGGCAAGCTGGTGTACGGGGTAAAATGGTATTACGCGGCGCTGGTGGATCAAAAGGACTGTCAGCTTCTGAAAAAAGGCCAGAGGGTGCGGGTGCTTTTCGGGCGCTACTACAACGAGAGCCTTTATATGACGCTGGAAAGCGTCAGCTCGCCGGAAAACGGCAAATGCGCCGCGGTGTTTTCCAGCGACAGATCCCTGTCCGACGTGCTGACGCTGCGCCGCCAGGATGCGGAGCTCATATTCACCGAGGAGAACGGAATAAGAGTGCCGAGAAAGGCAATGCACGTCGATGACGACGGCAAGACCTTCGTTTACGTCAACACTGGCCTGCAGGCAGAGAGAAAAGACGTTGAAATACTCAGGGATATGGGCGATTTCTATGTTGTAAAAAGCAGCAGACTCAAGGAAGGCGACAGTATTATCGTCAGCGCAAAAAGGCTGAGCGACGGAAAGGTCGTGAGATAGAATGTTCAGCATTGCGGATAACGTCAAGGCCGTTCGCGAGAAGACGGAACAGGCGGCCGAAGGCAGAGAGATTTGCCTGCTTGCCGCTTCCAAAACGAAAGGCCCCGAACTGATAAGAGAGGCAATAAGAGCGGGAGTGGACGCGGTCGGCGAAAACCGCGTCAACGAAATGACCGAAAAAGCGGCTTTGGGAGCCTATGAGGGCGTTCCGCTGCACTTTATTGGCAGACTGCAGAAAAACAAAGTGAAGTTCGTAGTAGGCCGGGTCGAATTGATACACTCGGTAGACTCGCCGGAGCTGCTGCAGCTTATCGGCAGAAAGGCCGTGCAGCTGGGCATCGTTCAGGATATCCTTCTGGAGATCAATATAGGCAGAGAGGAATCTAAAGGCGGTTTTTCGCCCGAACAGACCGAGCAGGCGGTCGGACTTGCGGCCGCTACGGAAGGCGTAAGACTGCTCGGGCTCATGGCTATCCCTCCGGTAGGGGATGTTTTTTCGGAGAAATATACTTATTTTGACGAAATGTATAAGCTTTATGTTGACATAAGAGCGAAAAAATACGATAATACTTTTATAAATGTGTTGTCTATGGGAATGAGCGGGGACTATACACAGGCCATAAAAGCAGGATCGAACATGGTCCGTATCGGTTCCGCCATTTTCGGAAGCAGATAAACGAAGGACGGATAGGAGATTATTATGGGATTTCTTGATGAAATTAAAAGACTTGCAAGGCCTGTAGACGATTACGACGACGAATACGACAACGATTTCACGTCGAAATCGACTCAGAAAGCGTCTTCCGCGGAGCAGCCGGAGGCTTTTGCGCAGCAGAGCGTGCAGGACAAGAAAAACAAAATAGTTAATATCCATGCCACTACGCAGCTTCAGGTCGTGGTGGTAGAGCCCGATAAGTTTGAAAATGCCAAGGAGATCGCAGACCATCTCAGAGATAAGCGTACCGTCGTACTTAATCTCGAGTCCACCGGAAAGGACGTATCACGGCGCATACTTGATTTCCTCAGCGGAGTTGCCTACGCGCAGGAGGGGAAGATCAAGAAGATCGCCGTCAGCACATACATGATCACACCGTACAATGTGGAAATACTCGGCGATCTTATAGACGAGCTGGAGAACAACAGCCAGTATTTTTGATCGCACATACGGTGAAAGGATTGACAGAGTATGCTGACGCCCCAGGAAATAACAAAAAAAGAATTTGACAAGGCGGTAATCGGCGGCTACGTAATGGCCTCGGTGGATGAGTTCCTTACTCAGCTCGGTCAGGATTATGCCGCGCTGTATAAAGAAAACGCGATCCTGAAAAATAAAATCAAAGTACTCGTTGACAAGGTCGAGGAATACCGTTCCACGGAGGACGCCATGAGAATGGCGCTGCTCAGCGCAAAGAAAACGGCAAAGGAAATAAACGAGGAAGCCGAAACGCAGAAGCAGCAGATGCTCGCGGAAGCCGAGGACGCCGCGGTGCTCCGCCGCAAGGAGCTGCAGGATGATCTTGCCGCAGAGGAGGCCGCGCTCGCCGCGGCGAAGAAAAACACGGCCGAGTATCTTGCCCTGATCAGAGCGGCTGCCAAGGAATACATCCTCAGTCTGGACAGAATATATGATTTCGCCGAGCCGGAGGAGCCGACGGAGAAAAATGCGGCGGCCACTGCCGAGCAGCGCGAGGAAATGATCAACGAGACGGCCAGGAGCATAGAAAATTCCATTGCCAGAATAATGGAGCAGAGCATAAGCTCCGTTGACGATGACGACAATACCAGGACCTATGAGCCGGGAGCGGCCGCCGCCTCCGGCGCAAAAGGCGACAGGATAGATCTGGATAATCTTAAATTCGGGTCCAACTACGAACCCGGCAAATAACCGTTTATTCAGCCCGGTACAAACATGAGCGCGCCACGCGGCAATCGCCGCGTGGCGAAATTGACAGAAGGGAAAGATACAGACCATGGCGACGGACTATAATGCAACGCTGAATTTGCCTAAAACCGATTTCCCCATGCGGGCGGGCCTGCCCAAGAGAGAGCCGGAGTGGCTCAAAGAATGGAACGAAAAGGATATTTACGGCACTCTGATGAAGAAAAATGCCGGAAAGCCGAAGTTCGTGCTGCACGACGGCCCTCCGTTCTCCAACGGATACATCCATATGGGGACGTCGATGAATAAGATACTGAAGGATTTTATCGTCCGCTACAAAAACATGACCGGCTGGCATGCCCCCTATGTGCCCGGATGGGACAACCACGGTATGCCTATCGAAAGCGCGATAATCAAAAAGAACAAGCTCGACAGGAAAAAAATGTCCGTCCCCGAGTTCCGCAGCGCGTGCCACAAGTTCGCCGCAGATTTTGTGGATATCCAGCGGTCGCAGTTTATCCGTCTCGGTGTTTTGGGCGACTGGGAGCATCCATATCTGACTATGGACCCGAAGTTTGAGGCGGAGGAAGTCAAGGTGTTCGGACAGATGTATTCCAAGGGATACATCTACAGAGGGCTCAAGCCCGTGTACTGGTGCCCGAGCGACGAGACCGCTCTTGCGGAGGCGGAGATAGAATACTCCGACGATAAGTGCCGCTCCATATACGTCAAGTTCAAGCTTTTGGACGACAAGGGCAGGCTGGGACGTTACTGCGATACCGACAAGGTATATTTCGTTATTTGGACTACCACCACCTGGACCATTCCGGGCAACCTGGCGATATGCCTCAACGCCGATTTTGATTACGTGCTGATGCAGGTGCCCTCGGGTGAAATTTATATCCTCGCAGAGGAGCTTGCGGCAGGCGTTCTGAGCAAGGCGGGCATAGAGGGCGGAAAAGTGCTTGCCAAGCTCAAAGGCAGCGAATTTGAGCTGATGACCGCAAAGCACCCGATATATGACCGCAGCTCCGTGGTGCTCAACGGAGATCATGTTACGCTCGAAGCAGGCACCGGCTGCGTGCACACCGCGCCCG
>JAGDDB010000027.1 GCA_017958265.1 Oscillospiraceae bacterium
CTGTTGCCGTTGAACAGCAGCGGGTAGTCCACTCCGTAAAGTCCGCCGGCTATCATGCCCACCGCGAGCAGGCCCGGAATGGGTCTGTACTCGCCGTCGAGCACTCTCAGCTTTATATCGGTATTCACTCCGCCGAAAACATTCAGAAGCGAAGGGCCGAATTTCAGCGCGTAATAAGGCGGCTTGTCTATGGGCGTAAGCAGCACCGTGCGTTTTCCGTAATCCTCGTCATTCTGCTTATGATACAGCTCGTTGTAGCGCTCCACGGTTGCAAGGAAGGTATCGACAGGCACTTCCATCTGCCTTGCAAGCTCCTCGAGCGTATCCGCCTTGCAGCAGGTGCCCTTCTGAACGTAACGCTCTATCGACGCTTCCGTATCGTTGTCGTCGCTCCAGCTCTCGCCGTATACGGCCATGAGGGGCTCGCAGAACTGTCCCCCGCTGATGGGAGAAAGATACCTCACCTGATCCACCCAGCGCGAATCGAACACGCTGAAGGCCCACTGTCCGTTCGGCTGCTGGAGGGTCCTTATCGCCTTGGCCTGCACCCATGTATCCTCGTTCATATATCTTTTGCCCTGACGGTTTACATGCAGGAAGAAGAACGCGAACATGGAATATGCTATCAGGTGCAGCGAAAGCGCCCAGTTGTGAGACTCATACTCCGCCCCGGCCCAATACGCCATTTTATGACCGTCGCCTGTGTTCACGCCCTCGGGAAAATAGCCGTTGTGCTCGGGAACGAGGCCGAGCGGCGCGAAATATTTCAGCATTTCCCTGTTTCCGGAAATATCGCCCGTCGCAAGCACCACGGCCTTATTCCCTACATAGCGCCGATATGTCCCGTCGTTGTCCCTGGCGACGAAGGATACCACCCTGCCCTCCGGGTTTTTTTCGAGATACAGAGCCGTGGTATTGCGGTCAATGCGCTGACCGGCGTCAAGAATGACCTTTTCCAGGATCTCGCAGATAAGAAACGCGCTGCCGCTGTGCTTATAGGTGGTATATCCGGGCTTCTGCTGTATGAACTGCGTGCCGGCGTACTCCGTGAAATCGGGGCCCTTGTAATGGCCTCCGAAGAGCTTTGCCTCGATAGCTTCTCCGCCCATCTCGAGCAGCCATTCAAAAGCCTCTTCGCTCCTGTTGATGAACAGCCACAGCAGATCCTCGTTCACTCTGCTGCCGGATATTCGCATCCAATCTCTGGCGAACTGTTTTTTGTCTATAAACACGCCGTTTTCCCGCTGTATCCTGCTTCCCACCGAGGCCACATGCGCGCCGTGGGCGTTGAGGCCCTTGTATTTTTCCGCAATGACTACGCTCTGTCCCAGCTGGGCGCAGCGCGCCCCCGTTGCAAGCCCCGATATGCCGCCGCCTATTACGGCTACGTCGGCTTCCACCGTTTCCTTTATCAATTTTTCGTCGATCTTCGGCGGCGGAGTACCCCAGGGATATCTTGCCGCTCTTGCCTCGGGCGCAGAATAATCTTCTTTTTCAATAAAATGCATTATCTTCCTCCGCTTTCCGTATTTGATGTGCAATGACGGTTTTTAATGATTTTATCATGGCGCGGAACGCCCTGCAAATATTTTTCATGTTTACCGGCCGCCCGACGGAGCAGTATAAAGCATATGAAAAGACTGTTTTCCGTACTCCTGTTCCTGCTCCTGCTTCCGTCGCCGGTCGGAGCTGACGACGAATGTGTTTATCTGCCGGTCATCATGTATCACGAGGTCCGGCCGGACAAAAACGGCAAGGACTCCATACTGCCCGAAGAATTTGAAGCCGATCTGAAATACCTCGGCGAAAGCGGCTATACGAGCATAACCATGTCCCGGCTCATCGAGTATGTTTATGACGGCGCTCCCCTCCCGGACAGGCCGGTGATCATCAGCTTCGACGACGGATATCTGAACAATTACATCTACGCGCTGCCGATTTTGAAAAAATACTCCTCAAAGGCGGTGCTGTCCGTTATAGCCGGGGCCGCCGACGCCTTTACCGAAGCGGGCGACGAAAACCCCGCCTACGCGCACCTGTCCTGGCCCCGCCTGCTGGAAATGCGCGATTCCGGACTGATAGAGCTGCAAAACCACAGCTATGATATGCACAAACCCGGCCCCCGCATCGGCTGCTGTCGTATGGCAGACGAAACGTTGACCGAGTTTGAAAACATTTTTACAGCCGACGCGGCCCGCGCCCAGGAAGCTCTGTATCGGCATACCGGCGCCGCGGCGAGCACCTTCGCGTATCCTTACGGCCTGAGCAGTCCCGGCAGCGACGCGATATTGGAGGAAATGGGCTTTCGGGCGTCACTGAGCTGCGACTTCGGCATAAACCGCATCACTCCCGATCCCCAATGCCTGTTCATGCTCAAGCGCATCTGCCGCTCTCACGGCAGTGAGCTGAAAGAACTGCTCGCAAGGGCGTATCAGTATTCCGTCTCGCCCTCATAGACAAGCACCGCGTCCCCGGTAAGGGTGACGTCCTCGTCGGTATAATTTACCACCAGGTCTCCGCCGTGCACCTTCACGGTGACGTCCTCGCCCTTGCGGCACATCCCCAGCTCCGTTGCCGCGACGACCGCGGCGCAGGCTCCGGTGCCGCAGGCCCAGGTTTCCCCGTTGCCGCGCTCGTAAACGCGCATTTTTATCATGTTGGGATTGACGACGCGTATAAACTCCGTATTCGTTCTCTCGGGGAATATCTCCGCGTTTTCGAACATCGGCCCGACAGCCTCGATGTCGACCTTGTCCACCCTGTCCACAAAGACCACGCAGTGCGGGTTGCCCATGGATACGCAGGTTATCCTGTGCTCCCTGCCTCCTATCTCCACGGGATAGTCTATCACCTTCTCCGCGGGCAGCGACACGGGCACCGCTTCCGCGGCAAGCTCCGCCTTTCCCATGGATACGCTGACATAGCTCACCGAGTTGTTCATGGTATACAGCGTGAGACTTTTTATGCCGCTCGAAGTCTCTACCGTTATCCTGTCTCTGTTGACATAGCCGCGGTCATAAAGATATTTGCCCACGCAGCGTATGCTGTTGCCTCCCATTTTGCCCTCGGAGCCGTCGCGGTTGAATATCCGCATCTTCGCGTCCGCGACGTTGGAATGCTCGATCAGCACTATTCCGTAGCCGCCCACGCCCTTATGACGGTTGCAAAGACTGATGCAAAGCGATTCGGGACAGCTTATCTCTCCGTCGAAGTTTTCGATATAGATATAATCGTCGCCCGTGGCCTGCATTTTGGCAAATTTGAGCTTTTTGGGTTTTGAGCGCAAATGGTTTATGTCAACCAGCTCCGTATTCTGCTGAGTGTAGCGGCTGGCTATGATATCGGCAAGCGCCCCGGCGGTGTCGAGCGAGGTAAAGCACGGCACCGCAAGCTGTACCGCACGGCGGTGCAGTCTTATATAATCCTCATATTCGGACATATCCGAGCCGCCGGTATAAACGATGTAGTTTATCTTACCGCTTTCCAGCAGCTTGAAGGCGTCGCCTCCCTCGCGTATGCCGTCCACCTTTGTCACGTCTATGCCCATGGCCGAAATGGACTGGGCGGTCTCCTCCGGAGCATAGAGCGCAAAGCCCAGGTCGTCCAGCTTTTTGGCCAGAGAAACTATCTCGAGCTGATCATGGCTGTCCACGCTGATAAGCGCGCCGACGCTTTCTCCCTGAGTGGTCGATTTCAGCACCACGCCGGAGGAACAGAGACCCTTGAAAAGGGCTTCCTTGATATTCTTGCCTATGCCGAGCACCTCTCCGGTGGATTTCATCTCCGGCCCGAGATACGAATCCGCGTCGGTCAGCTTTTCAAAAGAAAACACCGGTACCTTGACCGTGACATACGGGGGCACCTTGTAAAGACCGGTGCCGTAGCCCATATCTCTCAGTTTTTCCCCTATCATAACTCTCGACGCGAGCTCCACCATGGGCACGCCCGTCACCTTGCTGATATACGGCACCGTACGGGACGCCCTCGGGTTGACCTCGATAACATACAGTTCGTTGCGGTAGATAAGATATTGGATGTTCACAAGGCCCTTTGTGCCGAGGGACAAAGCGAGCTTTTCCGAACGGTCGATTATTATTTTCAGCATTTTGTCGTTGATGCTGTACGGAGGATAAACTGCGATGGAGTCGCCGCTGTGCACGCCCGTGCGCTCTATATGCTCCATAACGCCCGGTATGAGCACGTCGCTGCCGTCGGAGATAACGTCTACCTCAAGTTCCGTGCCCATCATGTATTTATCGACAAGAACGGGATTGTCCACGCGCTGAGCAAGTATGCGCTCCATGTATATGCGCACCTCATCGGCGTTGTGGACTATTTTCATATTCTGTCCGCCTATGACGTACGACGGTCTCAGAAGCACGGGATATCCGAGCTTTTCCGCCGCTGCCAGCGCCTGCTCGAGATCGTTTACGCCCATGCCGCTCGGCCGGCGTATATCCATCTTCTCAAGCAGCTCGTCGAAGCGTTCCCTGTCCTCCGCAATGTCTATGCCCTCCGCGGAGGTGCCCAATATCCTGATGCCGTTTTTGTCAAGAAACTGCGTCAGCTTTATGGCGGTCTGTCCGCCGAACGCCACGACGACGCCCTCGGGTTTTTCCACCTTTATGATGTTCATGACGTCCTCGCTGCACAGCGGCTCGAAATACAGTCTGTCGGCGGTATCATAGTCGGTAGACACCGTTTCGGGGTTGTTGTTTATGATCACCACGTCGTAGCCCAGCTTTTTCAGCGTCCACACGCAGTGCACCGAGGAATAGTCGAACTCTATACCCTGGCCTATACGTATGGGACCGGAGCCCAGCACCATTATCACGGGCTTGCCGCTGCGCGGGAGCATGCGCGCCTCACACTGCTCGTCGTAGGTGGAATAGAAATACGGCGTCAGCGCGTCGAATTCCGCAGCGCAGGTATCGACCATCTTATATGCCGCGTCTGCATGAGGCAGGTCTTCGCAGCCCGACAGCCGTCTGAGCGCCTCGTCGGTATAGCCCAGCTTCTTGCCCTTTATATACCGCTCCGCGTCCATGCCGTCCGCTATCTCCGCCTCGTAATCGGCCAGATTTTTGAACTTGTTCAGGAAAAAGCGGTCGATGCGGGTAATATCGTACAGCGTGTCCATATCCACGCCGGCCTTTATTGCCTCAAACAGCGTGAAAATGCGGCGGTCATCCTGTTTTTTCAGTCTCTCCGTCAGCGGCTCGTCGCCGAGGGGCGGCGCGTTGAGCGTGTCCAGCGATATCTCGGCTCCGCGGACTGCCTTCATTATGCCCATCTCGAAGCACGGAGCTATGCTCATGACCTCTCCCGTGGCTTTCATCTGACTGCCGAGACGCCTCGAAGCGCCCGCGAACTTGTCAAAGGGCCATTTGGGGAACTTTACCACCACATAGTCCACGGTGGGCTCGGAGCAAGCGTAGGTAGTGCCCGTAACGTCGTTTTTTATCTCGTCGAGCGTATATCCCAAAGCGATCTTGGCGGTTATTTTCGCTATCGGGTAGCCGGTCGCCTTTGAGGCGAGGGCCGATGAGCGGGACACGCGCGGGTTGACTTCGATCACCGCGTATTCCATGCTCTGCGGATCAAGCGCGAACTGGCAGTTGCACCCGCCCACTATTTTGAGCGAGGAAACGATATTCAGCGCCGCGTTTTTCAGCATGGTGTATTCCGCCTTTGAAAGCGTCAGCGCCGGAGCGACGACGATGCTGTCGCCCGTATGTATGCCGACGGGGTCGACATTCTCCATGCTGCACACGGCTATCACGTTGCCCCGGCTGTCGCGCATGGTCTCGAACTCCATTTCCTTCCAGCCGAAGATATAGCGTTCGACAAGAATCTGCGTGATCGGCGAAACGTCCAGACCCGTCCGGGCCACGCTTTTCAGCTCCTCTTCATTCGCCGCCACGCCGCCTCCCGCTCCGCCGAGCGTAAAGGCCGGGCGCACGATAACGGGGTATCCTATCCTTCCGGCTACTTCAAGAGCGCTTTCCACGTCGTTGACCGTATCCGACGGTATGACCGGCTCGCCTATCTCCTCCATCGCGTCTTTGAAAAGCTGCCTGTCCTCGGCCTTGTCTATCGCGTCCACATTGGTGCCTATGAGCCTGACGCCGCGGCTCTGCAGAAAGCCCTCCTTGTCAAGCTGCATGGCTATGGTAAGGCCAGTCTGTCCGCCGAGCCCGGCAAGAAGACTGTCGGGACGCTCCTTGTCGATGATCCTTTTTACGGTGGCGGCGGTGAGCGGCTCGAGATATATCTCGTCCGCCAGGGCTTTGTCCGTCATTATGGTCGCCGGGTTGGAGTTGACAAGCACTACGTTTACTCCCGCCGCCTTGAAAACGCGGCAGGCCTGCGCCCCGGCATAATCAAACTCCGCGGCCTGGCCTATCACTATGGGCCCGGAGCCTATTATAAGCACTTTCTTTATACTGTTGTCTCTCGGCATTTTCCGTTCCTCCGTTACCTGGTCATGAGCGAGATAAACGCGTCATATACATATCCCGTGCTGCGCGGAGCATCCCCGCAGTCGGGCGAAAACTGCACCGAAACGGCGGGAAAAGCAAGATATTTCAGTCCTTCCAGGCCTCCGCTGTTGATATCGCCGAACCATATCTTCGCCTTGTCTCCGGATATACTGTCCGCCGTCACCTCATAGCCGTGGTTCTGGCGGCATATATAGATAAGTCCCGTTTCCTCATCCCTTACGGGCTGATTGCAGCCGCGGTGACCGCTCTTCATTTTTTTGCATTCAAAACCCGCGGCAAGAGCCATTATCTGATGTCCGAGCCCTATGCCGAGCATGGGCAGGCCTTCGTTCATCAGCTCCGCCGCCGTTTTTATCGCCGCGGAGCAGTCCGCCGCGTTTCCCGGGCCTCCGCCCAGCAGCAGGCCGTCCGGCTTAAGCTGTTTTATCTCCTCCGCCGCTGCCGTGCCCGGCAGTCTTATTACGCGGCAGCCCTTCTCCGTCAGGGCCTTCATCTCTCCGGTGTCTCCGCCGAGATCGGGCGCCGCCACGGTCGGCCCGCGTCCCTCGCCGTTCAGTATCTCCGCTTTGCCCTCACAGAGAGCGGTCCTGACCCTGTAGGCCTTTATCTCTGCCATATCGGCCGACGCGGGATCGGAGCATATCATCCCGTTCATTTCGCCCTCGCCGCGCAGCATGCGGCACAAAGCTCGGGTATCTATCCCGCTGAGACCGGCTATGCCCTGCTTCTTCATAAAGGAGTCTATGTCCCCGCCGCTGCGGAAGTTGGACGGCCGGGCGGTCCATTCGCGCACTATGTACGCCGCCGGCGCGGCCTTTCTCCCCTCCATATCCTCGCTGATGGCTCCGTAGTCTCCCAAAAGGGGAAAGGTCTGCACCACGGCCTGGCCGGAATAGCAGCCGTCGGAGAAATTGGTCATATACTCGCTGTCGGTGGTAAATACCACCTCGGCGATGACGTCTCCCTCCGCTCCGAAAGCCTCGCCTTCCCACACCGTTCCGTTTTCCAATACCAGATATCTTTTCATAATGCCTCCGTGCCTAATTCGTCTTCTCTTGCAAATCGCGGATATTATAGGCGCATATATTCATATAGTCAAGTTTTTTATGCTGTTTTAAGTATATTTATGCATTTTAATGCATATTAAAAGAATATAATTTCATTTTTTGTGTATCCTCCGTCGTTCAGCCGAGAAGACGCTGCGTTTGATACAGCTTGGCGTATTCGCCTCCGGAAGCCATAAGCTGCTCGTGAGTTCCCTGTTCTTTTACGATGCCGTCGTCTATCACGAGTATGCGTCCGGCCTTTTTCACGGTGGAAAGCCTGTGTGCGATTATAAGGGTGGTGCGTCCCTCGCTGAGTTCGTCAAAGGCGCTTTGGATCCTTGCCTCGGTCACGCTGTCAAGGGCGCTTGTCGCTTCGTCAAGTATGAGCAGAGGCGGATTTTTCAGAAATACGCGCGCTATGGCCACACGCTGTCTCTGTCCTCCGGAGAGCTGCACGCCGCGCTCGCCCACCCAGGTGTCAAATCCCCTCGGCATGGCGGCGATGTCGTCGAATATCTCCGCTCTCCTTGCCGCCTCGGCCACTTCCTCATCCGTGGCATTCGGGCGTCCGTAGCGTATGTTTTCGCGTATCGTGTCCGCAAAGAGGAAAACCTCCTGCTGAACTATGCCTATGCTGCCGCGCAGCGAGCTTCTTTTAATGCTGCGCACATCGTGGCCGTCTATGCTTATGCTGCCCGCGCTGACGTCGTAAAATCTCGGAATGAGCTGACAAAGGGTGCTTTTCCCACCGCCGGACGGGCCGACTATGGCTATCACCTCTCCCGGCTCGATCGTCAGGCAGATATCGTGGAGCACATTGCCGTTTTCTTCGTTATACCGAAAATCCACATGGTCTATTTTGAGCTCCCCGCGAACCTCCTTGAGTTCGATCGCGTCGGGGGCGTCTTTTATTTCCGGCTCGGTGCGCATGAGCTCCACGAAACGGCGCAGGCCCGCGCCTCCGTTTGAAAGGGTCTCGGCAAAGCCGGCGAGCTTTCTTACCGGGGTCGTAAATGTGGAAACATACAGGGTAAAGGTCAGTATATCCACATAATTCGCCCGGCCGTCCATCACCATCCATCCGCCCACGCCCACGACTGCCACGGGGAGGATGCATACGAAAAACTCTATTGTGCCCTGGAACAGGCCCATTGCCTTGTGAAATCCGCGTTTGGAAACCTTGAACTCATCATTGGAGCTCATAAATTTGTTTATTTCCTCATTTTCGTTGGCAAAGGCCTTTGCCGTGCGCATACCGGACAGGCTCGATTCTATCTCGGCGTTTATCGACGCCTGCTTTTCCTTGACAAGCTGCGACGCGCTGCGCATGGATCTGCGCCTCATAAGCGTTACGGTCATGGCGATCGGCAGCAGCAGCGCCACCACGAGGGCCAGCTGCCACTGTATGCTGAACATGAGTATCAGCGCCCCGATTATCGTCAGCACCGAGGTGATAATGTCCTCCGGACCGTGATGGGCAAGCTCGGTAACGTCGAAAAGATCCGTCGTGAGCCTGCTCATCAGCTTTCCGGTGAGGTTTTGGTCGTAAAACCTGAAGGAAAGCTCCTGCATATGCGAAAAAAGGGCCGCACGGATATCCGCCTCAACACGGATACCGAATGTGTGCCCCCAATAGGTGATGATGAACTGAAGCACGGCCCTTACTGCGTACGCGGCGATAAGGGATACTATCACCGCGAAAAAGATCGGGTACGCTTTTTGCGGCAGCAGCTCGTTGAGCGCCCTGCGGGTGACCAGAGGAAATGCCAGATCCACTGCCGAAACGAGAAGCGCGCAGCACATATCCAGCGTGAAAAGCTTCAAATGTGGTCTGAAAAAAGACAGGAAAATCGAAAGTGCCGATCTTTCACGATATTCCTTTGCAGTCATATTACCCTTCTCCGTCCGCAAAAACGCGTTGCTTCATATTTAACGGATATTTTATCATGCTTTTCTTAAGCTGTCGATAAAAAACGCGCTCTTTCCGAAAAAATATTTTAAAAACGCGGGGGCTCATAAGCAGATGAATATGAGACCCCGTCGGATCATCGGCAAAGTCCGAACCTGCCGGAGATCATATCTGTCTTGCCACCTCAAAGGCCCGGAAGGTCGCGTCGCGTATATCTCCGGGCTCCGCGGCGTCCCCGATAATGTAAAAGCCGGTCTCCGGGCACAGGCGGCTGAAGCGGAGGGCCGTTTCCCTGCGCGGCTTAAGACCCACGGCCATGAGCACCGTATCCGCCTGTATGGAACAGCGCTCCCCTGTCGTTACGTCCTCAATAAGCACGCAGTCGTCCTTTACCTCAACGAGTCTGCGTCCCATCAGCCGCACTACGCCGTATTCCTCGCTCATGCTCATAAGGTCGGAGGAAGCGCCCGTACGGAACAGATCCGCCTGCTGCGCCATCTCCACCACGGTGACCTTTCTGCCCTCTTTCGCAAGGCTGATCGAGGCCTCGGTGCCCACGGATGAGCCGCCGACGATCACTACGTTTTGTCCGCATTCCGTCCGGCCGTTCTCCGCGTCCGGCGCCCAGTGCACATGGGGCTTGTCCGTACCGGGCAGGCCGGGAATTATCGGGTCCGCGCCCACGGCGGCGATGATCGCGTCATAGTCCTCCGCCGCCAGCAGCTCGGGAGTGGCCTCGGTATTCATAAGCACCCGCGCGCCGCAGTTTTCCGCGAAGTCTTCCATATACTTCACATAATCGCGCAGATCGCTTTTGAAATCGGCTTTCACCGCGTCGCGCAGATGGCCGCCTACCTTTCCGCTTTTCTCGTAAAGAGTCACGGCGTGTCCCCGTTGGAGCAGCCATTTTACCGCCTCCACTCCGGCGGGGCCGCCGCCTACCACGGCGACTTTTTTTCTGACCGGCGCGGGATTGAGGCAGCCCTCGGGATACTCGCCGAAACGTCCCCACATGGGATTTACGCTGCACAGCTTGGCGGTGTGAGGGCTTGCCATGCGGAAACATGAGCAGCGCAGACAGGGCATATGCTGCCATTCCTTCCCCTCGGCGTACTTTTTGGGCATGTCATAATCCGCGTGCAGGGCCCTGTTCATGGCTGCCAGATCCGCCTTGCCGGAGGAAATGATATCTTCCGCCTGGGCCGGATCCTTGATGCCGCCGACCACGGCCACCTTAAGCTCCGGATAGGCCTGCTTCACCGCGGCGGAGAAATGCACGTTCAGCTGCTGAGGCATGGTGTAGTTGGAAACCAGATAGCGCAGATAGTACGGTTCTCCGTACAGATCGTGTATGCCCGCGGAAACATGGAGGATATCCACCCTGTCCTTGATGTATTTGATGAATTCGAGCGTTTCCGGGAAGCGCATCTGATCCGGGTGATGCTCGTCTGCGCTGAGGCGGTATTCGATGACGAAATCCTCTCCCACTGCGCCGCGGACAGCCTCCAGGACCTCGTTGGCAAAACGGGCGCGGTTTTCAAGCGAGCCGCCGTATTCGTCCTTACGGGTATTGTAAAGGGGGCTGGCGAACTGCGCGATCAGGTTGCCGTGCGCCCCGTGTATCATGCACATCTTCATTCCCGCCTGCTTGCAGAAGCGGGCCGCGCGGGCGTATTTCTCCACCGTTTCCCTTATCTTTTCCCTGCTCATTTCGACGGTGGGTATGGGCTCCCTGCCCTGCATCCGCGCCCGGAGCCGCTCCGCCTTGGTGATGAAAGAAGAGGCGCTGAACGGCGCGTGGCCCACTCTCTCATAGGCGGTATCCTTGCCGTTATGGGTAAGCTCAAAGGAGCCGTGGGCTCCGTATGCCTCGCACATCTCCGCGAACTTTCTCGCCGGCATGACGCAGTCCGGGTCGGACAGCTGCAGCTGACCGTCCTCGTCGCTGCTTTCGGTGATATCGATGCTGCAGTTGCCTACGCTGCATACGGCAACGCCGCCGCGGGCATACTGCCGGAAATATTCCACGAACTTATCCGTAACGAAGCCTCTCTCGTCCCCGGCGAAGAAGCAGCCGGGAGGCGCCTGTTCAAGGCGATTTTTATAAAGCACGCCTCTTATCTCAAAGGGCTCGAATACATGCGGGTATTTGGAAGCCATAAAAACGATATCCTTTCCCTGTCTTTCGTCGGCGGCCGTCTGCCGCCGACAGTCTGCGCGGGGCCCCCAAATGAGGCCCCGCGGCAAGTCGTTTGTTTATTTTTTCAGTACTTCGTCAAGGAAGCGGAACAGCCGCTCCTCGTTCTGAGGCGTGCCGAAATCCGGATGGCCGTGGCTCTTGCCCTCAAAGGGCTCCATTATCGCCCTGCCGTCTCCGCAAACCGCGTTGATGCGCTCGACCAGCTCCGGAGAATTCTCGTAAGGCACTATCTCATCGGCGGTTCCGGCCTGGATGAGAGTGGGCGGGCAATCTTTTGTCACATAGCTGCCCGGCCAGGTCAGCCTCATAAGCTCGGGATAATCACGGCAGGTTATACCCGCGAAAATATCCGCGAAGTTGGGCATTTTCATTGCAGGCATATTGCCCATCGCCGTCGGCTCGCTCTCCTCGGTGAACCTGGACTGCATCTCAAGATCGTATACGCCGAAAAGACCTATCACGGCCTGGACGGAGCTGTCCGCGTCGGGGCTGCCCATGGAAAGATCCTCCAGCGCGGCTACGCCTGCGGAGGTACCGAGTATCGCCGCGAAATAACCTCCGGCGGAGTTGCCCGCCGCAGCGAAGCGTTTGGGATCGAGATGGTATTTTTCCGCGTTTGCTCTCAAAAAGCGCACGGCGGCCTTGACGTCGAAAACAGGCTGGGGGAATTTGGCCTCGTCGGAGAGCCGATGGTTGACGCTGACAACGGCATAGCCGCGGCGGATACCGTTCATCAGGTATACGCACTGCGTGTCCTGCTTGTCCCCGCCCCAAAAGGCGCCGCCGTGTATGAATATTATGGTCGGGAAAGGACCGTCTCCCTCATCCGGCAGATAAATATCGAGCTTCTGATTTTTTCCCGCGTTCACCGCGTAAGGCAGATCGAGGAATTTGCGCTTTACTCCGCTCACGTCCATCACGGGCAGAGCGAACTGCCCCGGCTCGGCCTTGGGCGTGACGATTTTTATAACGTCCATAAGTCCCTCCTGAATAAGTATTTATGCTGCAAGGATATCACAGCCCGGTGTGTCTGTCAAAGAAAATCGGTTTTAACGGACCGACATGCGGCAGGGCGCGATCGCCCTGCCGTATGTCAGTCTGCAGGCAAACCTCACCAGCAAGAACACGGTTACGAAAAAACATTAAGGCCGAAG
>JAGDDB010000272.1 GCA_017958265.1 Oscillospiraceae bacterium
AGAGCGCCAGATTGTGGCTCTGGAGGCCGACGGTTCGACTCCGTTCACCCACCCCATATGACCCAGTAGCTCAGTCGGCAGAGCACCTGCCTTTTAAGCAGGGTGTCCGGGGTTCGAATCCCCGCTGGGTCACCAGAAAAAAGCGTCTTTTGCCGGTAGGCAAAGGATGCTTTTTTCAACTAAATCCACCCTGCGGGTGGGTGAAATCCGCTCCGCGGGTGAAATCGTCCTTGCGGACGATGAAATCCGGCTCGACGCCGGGTGGGTGGATTTAATTTCACCGTGAGCGAAGCGAACGATTTCATCTGAGGGCAAAGCCCGAAGATTTCACCGCGGCAACGCCGCGATTTCACTATTGTAAAATTCACGCTCTTTGAGTACAGTGTGTTCCGCTTTCGCGGAACGTGATGCATGGCTGCGCCAAGTGATGCGCCCTTCGGGCGTGATGTGTGCCTTCGGCACGTGAACGGAACACATCACATCACTTCGACCGCGGGGAGCGGCATCACTTTACGGAGCAGGATCATTTGCCTCAAAATCAGTTTTTCCTTGAAATAACGGGATTGTTGTGATATAAATATTAAACCTGTGCTATTGATACTTACTGCTTCCCGGCCCTGACCCGGCGCCGGGATGAAAGCAGATATTACATTTTGATGTGGGATTGAGATCATGGATGAGACGACCGAAAACAAAAAAAGGGGCCTGCGCCTCCGCTGGCTGAACGCGTTCATGGTAATACTGACGCTGCTGATAACGCTGCTGATGTTCTTTTCCATCTACAGCACCATAGGCAGCTACAGGAGCATGCGCAGTTCGACCGAGAATTATATAAAATGGCAGCACAGCGCCTATGACATGCAGCTTGCCTCCGATTATCTGACCGAGCAGGTCCGCTGCTTTACCGTAACGGGCGACATTGAGCATTTGCTGAACTACTTCAACGAGGCCGACGTCGTCTGCCGCCGTGAAAGGGCGCTTGCCTCTCTCAAGGACGGCTTTGACGGCACCGAGGTTTACAGCCGGCTTGAAAACGCCATGCTGCAGTCGGTAAAGCTCATGGACAGAGAGTATTATTCCATGCGGCTTACCGTCTCCGCCTTCGGCTTCCCCCTGTCGGAGATCCCGGCGGCGGTCCAGAAGGTGGTCCTGACGAGCCGTGACGCCTCCCTCAGCGCCGACGAGCAGCGCGAGCTTGCACGCAGCATGGTCTTTGACGCCGAGTATCACAGGCAGAAGGATGCGATCAACGACAGCATGGAAAGCTGTCTCCAGGCGCTGGTGGAAGACACCGATACCAGACAGCGCGAGACCTCCGACAGGCTGCACGATATGCTTTTTATCCAGCAGGTGCTTATTTCCGCCATGCTGGTCATCGTGCTGTCCATGGTCATTCTGACCTCGGTCCTGATAATCCGTCCGCTTACAAGCGCCGTTTCTCACGTCCGCGAGGATCGCAAGCTGCCGGTAAACGGCTCATATGAGTTCCGCTTTCTTGCAAATACATATAATAAGATGTATAATACCAACAGAGCTCACAAAGAACAGCTCATATACGAGACCATGCACGATCCGCTTACCGATCTGTACAATCGCAGGGCCTACGATATTTTCATGGAAAGCACTCAGCGCGTCGGCTCCGCTCTCCTGCTTATAGATATCGACAAGTTCAAAAGCATCAACGACAGCCTCGGTCACGACGCGGGCGATCGCGTGCTTAAGACCGCGGCGGCAGTCCTCAAGGCCAATTTCCGCTCCGAGGATTACATCTGCCGTATCGGCGGCGACGAATTTGCCATAATAATGCTGCATGCCGGTCCGGAGATCGCCTCGCTCATCTCCGATAAGATACGCGTGATAAACCGCAGACTCGCCTCCTCTCTCAACGGCAGTCTGCCTGTTTCCGTAAGCGCGGGCGTCGCTTTCGGCAGCGACGGTCTCAGCGCCGAAGTATTTTTCAAAAATGCCGATACCGCGCTTTATGCCGCGAAGAACGATCCCGACAAAAGCTGCATTTTTCATTCCGCAAGTATGTCCGAATGATCGGACAGCATATGAAAAAACAGAAAGGATAAACTAATGATGAAGTACGATTACGCTCGCATCACCCCCGCCGAGCTCTCCGAGATCAACGAGCTTCAGAAGAAGCTTTCTTCCGGAGACAAGCAGGTCGTTCTCCTGGCCGTCGAAAAACAGTTTGAGATCGCAAAGCTTTCCGCCGAAGATCTCAAAAAGATCAACGCTCTCGAAGATGAGCTTTCCGACGGCAGCAGAGAAGTCGTTCTTATAGCTCTCTCCCGCTGAACAGTCAAAAAAACGGCCTCAGGGATCCCGGGGATCTCTGAGGCCGTTTTTTTGTCGGTCGGATCGAGAGGGCCGGGGGAAGCGAACGCCTGCGGCATATTTTGCACTAACTCTTATTGAGGCCTTGCACTTTACGAAAAAAACGTATAAAATAAATTATCTGAAAAAAAACTGTTTGTGAAAGGAAGAAAACTATGGGCTCCAGATATTCGCACGTATTCAACCCCATCCGCATCCGCGGCATCGACTTCAAAAACCGCATCACTCTCGCGCCCCCCTCCCCCAACCTTGCCAGCACCGACGGCCTCGTGACCCATGATTTCGTCGACTGGTTCCGCATGTTCGCCCGCGGCGGCGTATGCACCCTCTATGTGGGCAACTGCTCCATCGACATCAAGGAATGCAAGGACGAGGCTTATCAGCTCGACCTCAGCAACCCCGACAGCGTCCTGCCCATGAGCTGGTACGCCGACATGTGCAAGCAGTACGCCTGCCACGCTTCTTTTGAGATCAACCACAACGGCGAGAACACCCGTTACGAGACCGTGGGACATCTGCCCTATTCCTCCTCTCCCCGCATCTCCGATAACGAGCGCCGCGCCGCCATGCAGAACGGCCGCGAGCCCATGCCCTGCATCGAGATGACCAAGGAAAAGATACATGAGACCGTCGAGAAATACGGCGAGGCGGCCGGCAAGATGAAGAGAGCCGGCATGGACATCGTCCTTGTCCACGGCGGCCACGGCAACCTTATCTCTCAGTTCACCAGCCCCCTGTACAATAAGCGTACCGACGAGTACGGCGGCGATACCAAGAGCCGCGCCCGTTTTGCCATTGAGGTGTGCGACTCCATCCGCCGTCACTGCGGCGAGGACTTCGTCATCGAGTACCGCATCTCCGCCGACGAGATCGCGCCCGAGGGCATGCACTTTGACGAGACCCTTGAGCTGATCGGCTATCTGAAGGACCATATCGACATCCTTCACGTTTCCGCCGGTCTGCACAGCGATTTCAACATGGCATATTTCAACAACTGGTGCCAGAACTACCTGATGGATCACTGCTTCAACGTCCATTACGCCAGGGACGTCAAGAAAGCTTATCCCGACCTGCTGGTCAACACCGTCGGCTCCATAATGAGCATCGACTACGCCGAGGAGATCATCGGCAACGGCTGGGCAGATTTCGTTTCCATGTGCCGTCCGCTGATGGCCGACCCGGATATGCCGCGCAAGTACGCCGAAAACCGTCCCGAGGACCGTCGTCCCTGCCTGCGCTGCAACACCTGCATGAACCATCTGATGATACCCAAGCCTATTTACTGCGCCATCAACCCCATATCCGCCATGACAAGCGAGCTGCGCGACGGCGTGGTGCCCAAGGCGCGCAAGAAAAAGAGAGTCGCCGTCATCGGCGGCGGCCCCGGCGGCATCCAGGCGCTGCAGACCCTGCTTGACCGCGGCCACGACGTGACTCTGTACGAAAAGAGCGGCCAGCTCGGCGGCAACGTCATCGGCGCGGCAACTCCTCCGTTCAAGATCGATGTCCGCGATTATCTCAAATGGATGCGTCATACCGCGGCCCAGTGCGTAAAGCGCGGCGCGCGTATCTATCTGAACCTCGAATGCACCAAGGACATACTCGATAAAGAAGGCTATGACGCCGTCGTCATCGCCATCGGCGCCGAGCCCATCGTTCCCAAGAGCATTCCCGGCATAAACAAGCCCCATGTATCCTGGGCTCCCGACGCCGAGCGCGGCCTTGCTGCCGTGGGCGACAATATCGTCGTGGTGGGCGCCGGCCAGGTCGGTCTCGAAGCCGCTCTTGACTTTGCCGAGCAGGGCAAAAAGGTCACCGTCATAGAGATGCTGGATCAGATGACCGCCATGTTCAAGTCCCGCGGCAGCATGGATCTGATGAAGAAAAAGACCGAAGACGGCATCGATTTCGAAACCATCTACGGCCTCGCGCTGCAGGAAGTCAAGGACGACTGCGTGGTAGTCAAGGACGTGAAGTCCGGCGAGCTGAAAGAGATCAAGGCCGATACCGTTCTCTTGGCCATGGGCATCAAGCCCAGGCTGGACATCGTTGACGAGCTGCGTCACTCCTGCCCCGAGACCAGCGTAGCCATCGTGGGCGACTGCAACAACAAGGCCGGCACCATATCCGAGGCCGTCAACCAGGCTTTCCAGGCCTGCATACACATCTGATATACACGGGCAGAACAGAATATCTCACATAATAAGTCCCCCCGAAGGCACCGAGCTTTCGGGGGGATTAAAATGTCCCACGGACTTCGCCATTGCCTTGACGCGACCGTCGTTTTACCTTCGGATCATCCGTTGACGAAAGGCAAAACCGTCATGAGCGCGACCTGTACATAACCTTTGAAAACTCATGAATGATCTCCACCACGGTTTGCTCCGGTATCTGCATTCCCTTGTTGAGCCATTCCAGCAGGAGATTAAGAACTCCGGAATTATGAAAATACGCGGTGTAATATACGGTCGAATCCTTCGACGGTCCGAGAGTGAGATCGACATGTGCGCGTATGAGAAGCGTTCGGTAGTTTTCGCTGTTTTCGCAGGAGCAAAAGCGCCTCACCGTGGGATCGTTCAGAAATCGTTTAAGATAGGACGCTATAAAAGCCCGGTCGACCCCTCCGTCCTCCAAAGGCAGATCCCACTGCGGTCCCAATCCGGCAAACACTTTTTCCACGCTCTCCAAAAGCACCTCGCGTATCAGCTCGTCCATATAATCGTAGTGAGCATAGAAGGTAGACCGGTTCAGCCCCGCCTTTCTGCACAGTTCGACCACCGTGATCTTCTCGGGCTCCTTTGACCGGAACAGCTCAAGAAACGCGGTCTTGAGCATGGCCTTGCTGCGGTCTGCGCGGGCATTGCGCTGATCCATTTTTCATCCTCCGCGGAAATTCCGACAGATGTCGGTTTTTGTTTGTTGTTATTGATGATAATGGCTTTTATAATGCTTGTAAAGCGCTTGCTAAAATAATCGAAAAAAGGAACGACTATGAGCAGACTTAA
>JAGDDB010000273.1 GCA_017958265.1 Oscillospiraceae bacterium
CGCGACGACGGTTGCGGCGGAAAGGATGATGAGCGTGGGCACGCGGCCGATGCGGTCTGCAACATAAGCCATTATCAGCCGTCCCGCGGCGTTGGGGATGCCGGTAAAGGATACGGCGACGGTGGCGAGGGCTACGGTCAGCCCGCGGCTTATACCGAGGTCGTATATCATGGGCATGGTCAGGTTCCATGTGCCGTTTATGAAGAACATCATGAAGAAGATGCACCAGAAAGGCACGGTCTTTATCGCCTCACCGATGGTATAGTCTTTCTTTGAAACGGAGGGCGCTCCCGCGCGGGGGCGCAGTGCGCGCTCGCCCGAGGGGAGGCGGATAAGGGCGCAGCCTATAAGCCCGATCACCAGGAATACCGCGCCGAGTGTCAAAAAGACGGGACGGAAGCTGACAAGGCCCGTTTCTGCGTCGGTAAAGCGGGTCATCAGGGCGCGGGATACCGGCGCGAACACCACGCAGGACAGCCCGAAAGCCGCGGCAGCCAGACCGGAGGCCAGGCCCCTGCGGTCGGGCATCCATTTCTGGATGCAGGGTATGCAGGCATTGTACGTCAGACCGGCGCCGAGGCCGCCCATGACGGAATATGTAAGGTAGATAAGGCCGATGTTTTCATGCCGGAGCAGACCCGTGAGACCCACGCCGAGCGAAAACAGTATAATGCCGATAACGCAGCTGAAGCGGGGGCCCTTTTTATCGTTGATCAGCCCTCCGAAAAGACAGCCGAGCACGAAGCCCATCATCATGTATGACGCGACCATGGTCGCCGAGGCCTCCACCCAACCGTAAGAGGCGACCACGGAGGACTTGAAGACGCTCCAAAGATAAATTATACCCACGCACAGCTGCACTATCAGGCAGCCTATCACGGGGACGACCGGTGAAGATTTTTTGCCTTCTGCCAAAACGAAGACTCCTTTCCTGCGGTGAAACTGTTATTTGTATTTTATTATAAATAAAAAATAATCTCTGTCAATGAAAAGAGAGCATATGGCCGCCCACTGGGAAAAATAATCAAATAAAGGCTTCCTTTTTCGGGAAAAAACTGTATAATATAATAAGGATAAAAAGGAGGGATATGTATGCTTACAGCAAAACAGAATTTCCTTGAAACGATCAATCACGGAAAACCGGACAGATTCGTGAACCAGTTCGAGTATATGGAGTATATACTCGACCCCATCATGGAGGGCTGCGGAGGCTTCTGCGATCCGGGCGGATCGAAAGTGAACGATTGGGGCGTTACCGTGTTCTGGCCCGTGGGCGAGCCCGGCCCCTTCCCCAAGTGCGATCCCGAGCATGTGGTGCTGCCCGACGTTACCAAATGGAGAGAAAAGCTCGTTGGAAAGGTGCCCGATCCTCATTCCTATCCCGAGGATAAATGGGCCGCCACCATGGAGCAGATCAAGCAGGTCGACCGCAATGAGAAGCTCGTTACGCCCTGGTTCGTCACCGGCGTTTTCGAGAGGCTGCACTATCTCATGGGCGTCGAGGATGCCTGCATCAACTTCTACGAAGAGCCCGAGGCGATGCACGATCTCATCGACTTCATAGTCGACTGGCAGATCGAGTGCGCCAAGGAAATGCAGAAACGCTATCAGCCCGACTGCCTGTTCCAGCACGACGACTGGGGCAGCCAGACCAGACTGATGCTCTCGCCCGATATTTTCCGCGAGTTCATCAAGCCCGCCTATGTGAAGATCTACGGCTTCTGGAAGAAAGAACTCGGCGTGAAGGCCATAATCCATCACTCCGATTCCTACGCGGCCGATCTGGTGCCCGATATGATAGACATGGGCATCGACGTTTTCCAGGGCGCTGTGCTTGAGAACAACATCCCCGAGCTGGTCAAAAAGTACGGCGACAGGATCACCATTCAGGGCGGTCTCGACAACGGCAAGTTCGACAAGCCCGACTGGAGCAAGGAAAAGATAACCAAGGGCCTCGAGGACATCCTTGCCGCCACCGAAGGCAAAGGCATAATCCCCAGCTTCACCATGGGCGGAGCAGGAACGACCTTTGACGGCGCCTACGATTGGGCCACGGAAGAAATCAACAGACTGAGCAAGGTATATTTCAAGTGATCTTATGAGCGTCAGACTTGAACGGACAACACGGCACGACCGGTTTGCGGAATTCTACAAAAAGTCGGGTCTCGAGATAGACACGGAACGCTGGCTTGACGAGAATTGCCCGATCTGGTCGGTCGCGGCGTGGGAGGACGGATGCTTTAAAGGCGCCGCCACGGTGTCGTTCAGAATGAACAGATATATACTTGACTATATCGCCGTTTCAGGCGAAAGCCGCGGACGCGGGCTGGGAAGCCTGCTGGTGGCCGATTGCCTTGAACGGTGCAGAGACGCGGGCTGCGGGGAGCTGTACCTCGCGGCCCGCGTTCCGCTGTTTTTCAAGGCATTGGGCGCCCGATACACCGGCGGCGACGCGCTGCTGGCGGAATGCAGGGACTGCCCGGATCATGGGAAGGATTGCAGACCGGAGGAAATGAAGTTCGTTCTGTGAACGGATACGTCCTCCAAGGAGAATAAAAGGGATCATATGACGCAAAAAGGAATAATATCATTAAAAGCCGGCCTGCTTTGTTTGGGCGCGACGGTGGACAGCGATACCGCTGCAGAGCTGCTGGAGGAATATCCTCATTTTTTTGACAAGGGATTTATACACGCGGTGAATATTCATCTGCGTGAGTCCAATATAAACATAAGCGTAGCCGAACGCTTTTCCATAGATTCGCCCTACAGCATAATCAAGGACGGCGGCGGCTACAGAGTGCGGGGCAACGGTTACGACGAGCCCATCACGTTTTTTGACGCCCTGCCGCACACCGGCACGGTGGTGGACGATATGGCCAGGCTCCATTCCGACGGCTGTATAAACATATGGCCGAGCACGGTATGCTGCTATGACGAGCCGGACAGAAAATGCCGCTTCTGCTCGCTCAAGGCGGACAGGAGCGAACCCGTGGCCATCGACGAGCTCTGCGTGGGCATAAAGCGGCTTCTCGAACAAACGCCGTCGTACTATATGCTCAATTTCAGCGGCGGCACTTACCGCGACCCGGATAACATGCTGCGCTATTGGATAGAGCTGACGAAAGCGATACGCGCTTTTTCCGACTGCCGCATAGCCATAGAATTTGCTCCGCCCACGTCCTTCGAGCTGCTTGAGCAGCTGCGGGACGCCGGCTGCAGCGCGGTGATAATGAATCTCGAGGTCGCCGACCCCGAGCTGAGAAAAGAGATATGCCCGGGCAAATCGAGCATACCGTATGAGCGGTATCACGCGGCCTTCCGCAGAGCGGTAGAGCTGTTCGGCTGGGGCATGGTATCCAGCGTGCTTATAGGCGGGATACAGCCGAAGGAGGATATCATACGCGAGTGCGCCGTGATGGCCTCCGAGGGCGTATTTCCCACGATAATGCCTTTCAGACCTATGGACGACTGCGAGCTGAACGGCTTCAGCCGCTGCGATCCGGCGGAGCTTGAGGAAATGTCCATCGTTTTGGGCGGCCTGCTGATAAAGCACGACCTGCAGTACAAAAAGCAGGAAGGGTGCACCAAATGCGGCGGCTGTTCACTGGAAAACGACTGCTATGACAGCCTTTTGAAGAGTGAATGATCCCCCGGGGGAGCTTCCCACAGGGGAAAGGACATACTACAATAATGCAGTCAAAAGGATGATACGGAGGTACGGATTATCATGCACGATCACGACGATTATACGCATTCCCACGGCCACACCCATGACGGCGGGGAAGAACATGTCCATGAGCATACCCATGACGGCGGCGCGGCGCATATCCACGAGCACAGCCACGCGGACGGCAGCACTCATGTCCATGCGCATACCCATGACGGAGAGCATGCTCATGCTCATCCCGGAGAAGACGGGCTCAAGCAGACAAAGGCGCTGCTGAAATACATGATCGAGCACAACGAGCATCACGCGGAGGAGCTTGCGGAGCTCCTTGGCGCGCTGCCGCCGCAGGCGAAAAAGAAGCTCACGCTCGCCATAGGCACCTTCGAGGCCGCCAATGTGGAGCTGAAAGCCGTGCTTGACTGCCTGGAGGAATAAAATATCAGATACCGAAAAGGAGGGACGGTATATGAGCCAGGGGCGCCACGGTCACGGCCATGTACATGATCCGGAGGAAAAAAAACGGCAGCTCAACCGTCTTTCCCGCGTCATAGGCCATCTTGAGTATGTCCGGAGAATGATGGAGAACGACGAGGACTGTGCGGAAGTGCTTATGCAGATATCGGCTGTGAGATCGGCTTTGAACGGCCTGGGAAAGCAGATAATCAACGAGCATATCGCCCACTGCATCACCCACGCCGTAGAAGAGGGCGATACGGAAGCAATAGAGGAATTCCAAAAGGCCATACAGAAGTATATTTGACCTGCCGGCCGATAAAGTCCGGAGATTTTTGCCGACAACCTGAGGGCGCCGCGTAATGCGGCGCCCTCAAATCCTTGGCATTATCCCCGGCGGCGCATGTTTTTCATTGACAATCCTGACAAAATGAGGTAGATTAGTCTCATGAAAATAATAAAAATTTACAAGGAGGAGCATTCATGAATCTTGCCGAAAAATACGGACCTCTCGCGGCGCGTCTTTCCATCACGCAGTATTGCCCGCCCAGATGCTTTGAGCTGGTGGGCAAGCAGTTCGACTTCGTTATGGATACCGGCGAGTGCACCGGCGACGTACATCTGGAGTTTGAGGACGAAAACAAGGTTAATTGGAGCATCATGAGCGGCAAATTCTCCGGCACGTCCGAGCATTACGAATGCCGCAAGTCTGACGACTTCACGTATCTGGTGACCTACTGCATGCCTGATCCGGACCGTCAGAATCACACGTTCGTTATCGATACCGAGCAGGGCCTTGTTACGTTCCTGCGCTGCATGGTGGGCGAGAACCCCTATTGGCCGTACCTGATCGACAGCCATTGGGCTTTCGGCTACATAAAGGAAGAGGATAAGGAGCATACCGACATAAGGCGTCACTGCTTCACCGACGACGTTGCCGGCACCGGCATCCGCTGGAGATACGGCCATGAGCTCTCCACCGTACACGTATACTATTCCAGCCATGCTTACCGCATCAAGTATAACGCGGAGGCGAACGTTGCCAATCTCAACAGCGGCATGCGCGCCCTGCCCGGCCCCGACGAGGACGCTTACTATGTGAAAATCAAGGAAGGCATGTATCTGGTCAGCATCACCGAGCAGAACATGGAGAAGTATCTCGGCGCGGCCATGGGCTTCCGCAGCGATACCCTTTGCTTCCTGGACAACTGGAACAGAATGTACAGCGTGGGCCGCGGCTACGGTACCGCCACCCGTGAGGGCCATCCGGATTCCGAGATATTCTGCATGATCGGCAAATACGGCGTGCCCGAGGAGATCGAAGAGCATTTCTTCACCGATCCCAACCCCTATACCGTGTAAAAAACGCAATACAGTACAGCCGGCCTCCCGTCACGTTCGGGACGGGAGGCCGGTCACTCGTTCCTCTTTTTGTCGGTTTGTCACATTTCCCTTATGACCTCTCCGCCGGTCGATATCACGACCACACGCCACGGAATGAATTTGCCCGAGCTTTGAAGGGCTTTTTTTACGGCCTGTTCCATGCCGCCGCAGCAGGGCACCTCCATGCGCGCAACGGTCACGCTTTTTATGTCGTTTCCGGAAATGATCTTTTCGAGCTTTTCGGCGTAGTCGGCGTCGTCCAGCTTCGGACAGCCTATCAGCGTTACGCGGCCGCGCATAAGCTCCTCGTGCATTGCAGCATAGGCGTAAGCCGTGCAGTCGGCGGCTATGAGCAGGTCCGCTCCGTCAAAAAACGGCGCGCCGACGGGAACGAGCCTGATCTGAACCGGCCACTGCGCCGGACGGCTTACGGCGGCCGAGGGAACGGGAGCGCGCTCGCCGCGCTCTATGCTGCGGCTTTCGCTTACCGGGCATCCGCAGGCGGGAGAGGAGGCTTTTACGGCTTTTTTCGAAGCCGCGACGGCCTTTTCGTCATAGGCGGGAGCTTCCCGCTCCTCAAAGGAAATGGCGTCGACGGGACAGGCGGGCAGGCAGTCGCCGAGTCCGTCGCAATAGTCCTCTCGCATGAGTCTGGCTTTGCCGTTCACCATTTCTATGGCGCCTTCGTGGCAGGCTTCGGCGCACGCTCCGCAGCCCACGCATTTTTCCTCGTCGATCCTGATTATTTTTCTTATCATTTTTCTGCCTCCTTCACTGTTTCTTTTCAATGCGATCATACCTCGGCGCGAAGGATAAAACCGTTGTTTTTACAACAAAAATAAAAATCTTTGAAAATTTCGGGATCGCGGAGCGTTTTTTGAACTTCCGTATTTACAAATTCGCGGGAAATATGATATCGTGAAAACAAAAAAACAGGAGGACTGCATATGGAAAACTACGAGGCGCTGTTCACTCCCCTGAAGATAGGGAGCGTCACGCTGAAAAACCGCATAATACTGTGCGCCATGGGCGGCACGAGCCCCATAGGCTTCGGAGGACAGTTCGAGGAAAGGACGCGGAAGTATTACATAGCCCGCGCGAAGGCGAATGTCGGCCTGATGATACCCGGCGTGACGGCGGTATCGGGAGGCGGCTTCGGAAAACGCTGGCTCTATGAGTCCGAAGAACTGTTCCGCGGGCCGCTGCGTCAGCTCATGGACGAGATCCACCCCTACGGCGCGAAATTCTTCCTGCAGCTCGGCGCGGGCTTCGGCCGCTCGCAGCTGCTGTTCGGCGGCATGGACAAAATGCCGGCGGAAATGCTCAAAAACACCATGGTCGCGCCCAGCGACGACCTGCCCAACGTATGGGATCCGTCCGTCAAGCACCGGGCGCTGACCGTAGAGGAAATACACGACATCATCGACGCTTACGGGAAAACGGCCCGTCTCTGCCGCGAGGCGGGGGTGGACGGCGTGGAAATACACGCAGTGCACGAGGGATACCTGCTCGATCAGTTCGCCATTGCCAACATGAACCACCGTCAGGACGAGTACGGCGGCTCGCTTGAAAACCGCCTGCGCTTTGCCACGGATATCATAAAGGCGATCAAGGCCGAGTGCGGAGACGATTATCCCGTTTCGGTGCGCTACAGCGTGGCCAGCAAGATGCGCGGCTTCAACGAGGGCGCTCTGCCCGGCGAGGCGTACGTCGAGTTCGGCCGGAGCATGGAGGAAAGCCCCGCCGCCGCCCGCATCCTCGAGGCTGCCGGCGCGGATATGCTCAACGCCGACAACGGTTCTTACGATTCCTGGTATTGGGCTCACCCGCCCGTATACATGCCCATGGCCTGCAACCTGCCGGAGGTATCGTACCTTAAGCAGTTCGTGGATATCCCCGTTATCTGCGCGGGCCGCATGAACGATCCCGATATAGCGGCCGACGCCGTGGAGAGCGGCAAGGTGGACGGCGTGGGCATAGCCAGTCAGCTGCTTGCCGACCCGCAGTGGTGCGACAAGGTGCGCGGCGGTCAGCTGGACGACATACGCCCCTGCATAGGCTGCCATAACGGCTGCTTTGCCGTGAGCCATTTCAAGGGCAATCCCTGCGGCTTCGGCAGCATGGGCAACTGCGCGCTTAACCCCGTCACGCTCCACGAGGAGGAAATGGAGCTCAAGCCCGCGGATACGCCGAAGCGCATCGCCGTGATTGGCGGCGGCATCGGCGGCATGGAGGCGGCGAGACTGTGCAGCCTCAGAGGCCATAAGGTCACGCTGTACGAAAAGAGCGACCGGCTGGGCGGCGTGTTCATCGCCGCGGCGGCTCCGGAATTCAAGGAGCAGGATAAAAAGCTGATACGCTGGTACATACATCAGCTGGAGAAGCTGCCCGTGGATATTCGCCTGAATACCGAGATACGCGCGGAGGACCTGGCTTCGCTCGAGGCCGACGAGATCATCGTCGCCACCGGCGCAAAGCCCCGCAAGCTGCCCGTGCCCGGCTTCGACGGCGCGAACACCGTGGAGGCTATCGACTATCTGCTCGGCAAAAAGAGCGTGGGCGAGCGGGTGGTCGTGATAGGCGGCGGCCTGACCGGCTGCGAGATAGCCTACGACCTGGCCCTGCACGGCAAGAAGGCGGCGATAGTGGAGATGCAGGACGATATACTGAAGATCATGGGTCTCAGCGCCGCCAACTCCAACATGCTCAGAGAGATCATACGCTATTACGGCATAGACGTTCACGTATCGGCTTCGCTGAAAGAAATACTTCCCGGCGAGGTAGTCGCCGATACGGAGGAGGGAGAGCTGCGCCTGCCCGCGGACACGGTCATCCTTTCCGTAGGCTATGTGCCGGACGATCCCATGGGCAGGGACGATGCGAGAGTGCATCTGCTCGGAGACGCCAACAAGGTGGGCAACCTCAATACGGTCATACGCGAAGCGTACGAATTGGCATACAGCCTGTAAGGCATGATCAGCGGGGCCCCGTGTTCGTCCGGCGAACCCGGGGCCCCGTTGGTTTTAATGTTCGGGATTCAGGGA
>JAGDDB010000274.1 GCA_017958265.1 Oscillospiraceae bacterium
CAGTACACGGTCGGATGGCTGCGGATGAATTCGCGCACGCGGTCCATCGTCTCTCTGGCCGCGGGCAGATCATCGAATACGACTGAGAGCTTGTTTTCGTAAAGCGCCTCGTCCACGTAGGTGATATCGCCGTGGATCATATAGAACAGCCCGCCGTTTTCTATGATTACAAGGCTGTTGCCGTTGGTATGTCCCTTTGCTTTTATGTAGTAAATACCGTCCCGTATCTTCTGACATGCCGGGAAATTATAATATGCGCCGTCCGTGAAATCCACGGGGACTATATTGTCGAGCCCCTGCAGCTCGTCAGCGGAGACCTCCTCGGCATTGACGTAGATCTTCGCGTTCGGGAAGGAGCGCAGCTCGCCCGAATGGTCGCCGTGCTTGTGAGTGAGAAGGATCGCCGTTACCTGCTCGGGCTTATAACCGAGGGCGGCGAACGCTTCCATATAGCTGCATATATCCTTTCCGGTATAAAGCAGGCTGTTTTCATCCGGCACCTCCTCCGGCGTCCCGGCGGGAAGGCCCGTATCCACGAGGATGACTTCGTCTCCCGTGTCGATAAGATAGTTCTGCAGGCTGCCGCGATAGCGGACGTTTTTGTCGAACTTCTCCATGCCCTCTTCTCCTCCGAATGCGAAGGGCTGAGAGTAGAATCCGTCTTTTCTGAATTTGACAGCTTTGATCTCCATCACGATACCTCCATGTTACAGTTTTTCTGCGTCGGTTTTTCTTCCTGCGGCAGCGCGCAGAAACGTAATTATAAGCAGGATATAGCATACCGTTTTCGGCAGCATCAGCATCCCGAGCATGGGAACGAGCCCCGCGCCCACGGCGACCGGGATATAGAACAAAAACGACAGCAGGATATACAGCCATACGGGGCGGAATACCGCGTCCTCCCTACGCTTTTGAAAGTACAGCGCGCAGACCGCCGCGCCGAGCAGCACGAAGGGAATATTGCGTATCACGCCCCAGGTCATATCGGCGCTGTTTTCCAGCCAGCCGTTCTGCGGCAGCAGGCACAGGACGATCCTCGCCGCGGTCAGCGCCCACAAAGCGGCAGTCAGCTTCCGGTTTTCGCGGACCTTGAAACGCTCTTTGAAGATGTAATACATCAGCAGATAGAAGACCGTCATGGTGACGGACGTGACCAGCTTCCCGATGCCGAGCGCGGCGGTAAAGTCCGCGTCCGAAAAATAGTTCAGCACTCGCGGAACGAGGTGGAAGGCGTCCCCGCAGCCCAGTATGAGGGCGGCGGCGCCCATGAGCCTCTCAGCCCTGCATCTCGCCTTTGCAAGTATCACGCATCCGCTGATTATCGCAAACAGCAGATAAAGGGTGTCAAACGCAGATTCTCCGTATTTCATTGGCGTCTCTCCGTACAGTTTATTGTTTTTAGAGCTTTATTCATACGGCCCTTCCGGCCATGATGCTTTCCACAAGAGCGCGCTTTTCGTTCAGCACGCAGCCGCCCTCATGGTCGTCCATCAGTATGCCGCCGTCCCTCAGCGCCATGAACAGCGGAGAGTGAAGCGCCTCGCGAAGCGAACGGTTCCTTACGTTTATATCGGAATACGGGGAAAACGGGCACGGTTCGGCGCCTCCGTGGGAATTGATATGGAAAAACCCGCGTCCCGCCGCAACGCAGCCGCCGGAGCTCTTTTCATCGCCCGGGAAGGAGATATAAACCATCTCGGGGTGCTCCGCGCGGAGTCTTTTCAGCTCCGCCTTGAGGTGATCCCTCTCTTTGTCCCCCGGCGCGAGCTCTCTGCTTTCGTCCGTTACCGGCACGTATTCAACGAATATAACGACCCGGCAGCCCCGGTCGGAAAGCTTTTTCAGAAAAGCGTCGGAGCAGGCCTCGCGGTAATTCTCCGTCGTCACCGTTACCGACGCGCCGAATATGAGGCCGCGCCTGTCAAGCTCGTCCATATTCCGTATCAGGCGGTCGTAAACTCCCCTGCCGCGTCTTGCGTCCGTTATCTCCCGCTCCCCCTCTATGCTCATAACGGGGAGAAGGTTGCGGCATCTGTCAAAAAGCTCGAAATAGCGCTCGTCCATGAAGGTCCCGTTCGTAAAGATCGGGAACATTATGTTCTGCTTCTTTCCGGCCGCCTCTATGATATCCCGGCGAAGCATCGGCTCGCCGCCGGCCAGAAGGATGAAGCTCACGCCCAGCTCGTCCGCCTCGTCGAATATCCGCAGCCACTCTGCGTCCGTGAGCTGGCTGACAGGCTCGGAGTCCACCGTGGCATGATTGCAGCGGGAGTAGCATCCCGCGCAATGGAG
>JAGDDB010000275.1 GCA_017958265.1 Oscillospiraceae bacterium
AATGGACGGCGCCGGATACGTCATTTAAATGGACCACCCGAAGCTTTGCGCCGCCATCATCGACGGCAGAGAAAAGAAACGGGCTGCCCTTAATATATGATTTTGTTTAAGAGGTAAGTTACTTGAAGATCGCGGTCACAGGCAAAGGCGGAGTCGGAAAGACGACCGTTTCCGCCGTACTCGCGGGCCTTTACGCAGACGAGGGCCGCACCGTCCTCGCAATCGACGCCGATCCCGACGCGAATTTCGGCGCCGCTCTCGGATATTCCGACAGGGAGCTTGATTCCATCGTTCCCATATCGGAAATGAAAGAACTTATCCGCGAGCGCACCGCGGCGGACGAATACAGCAAGATCTTCCGCCTTAACCCCAAGGTAGACGATCTGCCGGATGCTCTTGCTTTGAAAAAGGGCAATCTGCGTCTGCTCGTTTTGGGCACGGTCGACACGGCCGGTTCAGGCTGCGTATGTCCCGAGCATGTGCTTTTAAAGCGTCTGCTCTCCAATATCGTTCTTCAGCGGGACGACGTTGTGATCATGGACATGGAGGCGGGCCTTGAACATCTCGGGCGCGGGACTACCGCCGGCATGGACGGCTTCGTAGTCGTCGTAGAGCCCGGAGAGCGCAGCATAAAGACGCTTTCGAAGATCCGCGATCTTGCTTCTCAGCTCAACGTTAAAAGGTTATTCGTTATAGGCAATAAATTGAGGACTCCCGAGGACGAGGCGTTTATCCGAGCCCGCGTACCGGAGCATGAGCTGATCGGAATGCTTCGCTTCAGCGATGTTGCCGCACAGGCAGACCGTGAAGGCAAAGGCGTATATGATGCATGCCCCGAGTTTCGCGAGGGAGTAAAAAAAATCAAGGAAGAGATGGAGTTATAATATGGCAACGCTATTTGAAAGAGTATTCAAAGGCTCTGACGAGATGTTGGCAGAGGCGGAAAAGGCCCTTGCCGGATTTAATGACAGCGATCCCGTTAGTTATCCCGATACCGCCTACTATCTCGGATGTCTCTATGCTTTCACGGGCAGCAAAAACCAGACTGTCGGCGAGCTCAGAAAGTCCATGGAATGGATACGCTCCCAGATGACCCGCGAAAAGCGCACTCAGGACATATTTACCTCCGGCATTGCTACCGCCTGTGCCGCCGAAGTGATCGAAGTATGCAAATACATCAACAATCCCCAGCCTTATGAAGGAACGCTTTTCCTCGGCAACATGTCCGACGCGGACGTGCGTGAGCTCGGCGTACCTCTGGTAACGGGCGATATCCCCGGTTTCGTTCTGTTTATCGGCTCGGCGCCCTCCGATGAAAAAGCTGCCGAACTGATACGCAGCTATCAGCGCAAGAGCATTTATGTATTCCTTGTCGGCGGAATAGTTGAGCAGGCCGATCGCGCCGGTATAGCCCTGGGCCATAAGAACCGCGTTTTCCCCGTCGGCCCCACCATAACGGCCGCCGCGCATGTCGTATCCGTTGCCGTTCGCGTTGCCCTCATATTCGGCAATGTCACTCCCGGCGATTATGAAAAGGTCCGCGAATATACCTTCGACCGTGTCAACGCCGTTGTGAACGCCTTCGAGCCCGTAGACGATCTTACCGTAGCCTGCGGCGCGGGCGCGATCTCCCTCGGCTTCCCCGTCGTCACCAATGACGACAACGATATGTGGCGCGTTCCGAAAAGCCTTATCGTACAGCCCGATATAGACAAGTTTGCGGATACCTCCGTGGAGGCCCGCGGCATCAAGCTCATCATGAGCGCGGTCGATATCCCCGTCGCTTTTGCCACTGCCTTCGAGGGCGAGATAATCCGCAAAGGCGATATGTATCTGGAAGCCGACGGCTCCAGAAAAGACTGCTTTGAGCTGGTCCGCACTGCCGATTTCGATCAGATCGAAGACGGCCGCATCACCGTTATCGGCCCGGAGGTCGACGACATTCCGGAAGGCACGAAGATCAATCTCGGCACCGTTGTTGAGGTATGCGGCAAGAAAATGCAGCCTGACTTCGAGCCTGTTTTCGAGCGCAAATTCCACCAGTGGCTCAACTGCATAGAGGGCTGCATGCATACCGGCCAGCGCGACATGATCCGCCTGAGGCTCAGCAAGAACTGTGTAGCCAGCGGCTTCAAGCTCAAGCACCTCGGCGACGTCCTCTACAATCAGATCAAAAGCGACTACGGCTCCGTCGTAGACAAATGCCAGGTCACCATATATACCGAGCCGGAAAAGGTCACCGAGCTGCGCAAGACGGCAAACGAGTTTTACGACAAGCGCGACGCAAGGCTTGAAAGTCTCAGCGACGAGTCGGCCGAACAGTTCTACGCCTGCATCATGTGCCAGTCCTTCTCCCCTTCCCATGTCTGCATAGTCACTCCCGAACGTCTCGGCCTCTGCGGCGCCGTTTCGTGGCTTGACGCCAAGGCTACATACGAGCTCAACGAAAACGGTCCCTGCCGCATAGTCGGAAAGGGCGGTCTGATAGACGAGCGCGTGGGCAAATGGCAGGACGTCAACGACATAGTCAGACAGCTCTCCAACGGCGCGCTGGAAAACGTCAGCCTCTATTCCATCATGGAGGATCCCATGACGAGCTGCGGCTGCTTTGAGTGTATATGCGGCATAGAGCCTTTCTCCAACGGCGTTGTAATAGTCAACCGCGAATGCGTGGAAATGACTCCCCTCGGCATGACCTTCTCCGAGATGGCTTCAATGACCGGCGGCGGCGTTCAGACGCCCGGCTTCATGGGCCACGGCAAGCATTTCATTGCCTCCAAGAAGTTCATGGCTGCCGACGGCGGCATTGCCCGCATCGTATGGATGCCCAAGGCCCTTAAAGACACCGTGGGCGAAAAGCTGAACAAGACCGCGAAAGAGCTTTACGGCATTGACAACTTCGTTGAAATGATCGGCGACGAGACGGTCACGGACGATCCCTCCGTTCTTCTCGAGTGGCTCGGTGAAAAGGGTCATCCCGTTCTTGAGCTTGAGCCTCTCATGTAATACCGTTATTTCGACAATAACATATACCGCTTCGGGAATGTTTCCCGAAGCGGTATCATTTTGTTGTTTATCGGCCTGCTTCCCGCGGTCTTACAGCTCGGAAGCGTGCTTTTCCTGGATCTCGGGGTGAGCCGAGAGCAGAGGATCAATGCGCTCGCCCTTGATATTTCTTCTTATATAGTTCTTTGTGATCTTCACTACCAGCGGGCAAAGCGCGATCACGCCTATAAGGTTGGGCAGAGCCATAAGTCCGTTGAAGGTATCGGAGATATCCCACGCAAGCGTAAGATCCATTGTCGCGCCTAC
>JAGDDB010000276.1 GCA_017958265.1 Oscillospiraceae bacterium
GAGGATATGAAAAAGGCTTTCAAAATGGGCGCGGAAATGGCAGAGGGCAGGTAAAGCCCGATCCGGCGTCCGTATGCCCCGCCGGTAAAATGCCGCGCCCGCAGGCGCGAACACGGTATTCTTTTTATCGGCAAAGTCCGGGGGACTTTGCCGATACTTTGACGCCCCGGACCGATGAAAGTCCGGGGCGCGTTGTTTTTTGATATCAGGCAATGTCCGTGGGGAAGAATATCAGTTTTCGCGGACATTTCTCCGCGCAAATACCGCATTTCTGGCATTTGGAGAAGTCCTTGACGGAGATGTTGTCCTCCACGTGCACGGCGTTGTTGGGGCAGTTCTTTTCGCAGAGCTTGCATCCGAGACAGCCCGCCTCGCAAACCTTGCGGGTTATGCCGCCCTTGTCGGTATTGTTGCAGGCGATGGTCCCGACGGCGTGGAAGGGAACTTTGACTATAAGATTTTTGGGACAGGCCTCGGCGCAGCGCATGCAGCCGCAGCATTTATCGTGGTCAACCTTCGCAACGCCGTCGACTATATGTATGGCGTCGAACAGACAGGCTTCCACGCAGTTGCCGTAGCCTATGCAGCCGGCGGAACAGCTTCGGGGCCCGCCGCTTATGGAGGCGGCCGCCATGGCGCAGTCGCGTATGCCGTTGTAATTGTATTTTATCATGGCCTTTTCGCCGCCGCTGCAGCGCACGAAGGCGACGAAACGCTCCGCTTCGTCGTGGTCCACGCCCATTATCGAGGCTATCTTCGCGGCGGCCTCTCTGCCGCCGGGAGCGCACTTGTTCACCGGAGCGCCGGAAGAAACGACGGCGGAGGCGTAGGCGGCGCAGCCGGCGTAGCCGCAGGCGCCGCAGTTGGCGCCGCTGAGGCAGTCTTCCACCGCGAGCACACGCTCGTCCACATCCACGTGGAATACCTTAGAGGCGACGGCGAGCAGCGCGCCGAGCAGCAGTCCCAAACCGCCCAGGACAAGTACGGCAAACAAAATATTACTCATGGCGTTATTCTCCTTACCATATCTTCAACCCGGAGAAGCCCATAAAGGCAAGGGCGATCAGTCCGGCGGAAATCAGCGCGATGGGGAAGCCCTCAAAAGACTCGGGATAATCCGCGGTCAGCTCCAGCCGTTCGCGGACGCTGGCAAAAAGCACGATGGCGATAAGGAAGCCTATGCCTCCGGTGATGCCGTAAACGAGACTTTCGATGAAGTTGTAGCCCTTTTGGGTGTTCAGCAGAGCCACGCCGAGCACGGCGCAGTTGGTGGTGATCAGCGGGAGGTATATGCCGAGGGCTTTGAAAAGGGAGGGCACCGCCTTCTGCAGGAACATTTCGACCAGCTGTACCAGGGCCGCAATGACGAGGATATATACGACGGTCTGCATGTATTCCAGACCGAGAGGCACCAGAAGCAGCCGGTTGACTATCCAGCATACCATGGAGGCTATGCTCATTACGAATATGACTGCTATGCCCATGCCGAGGGCGGTATCCATTTTTCTTGACACGCCCATGAAGGGGCAGATGCCGAGAAACTGCGAGAAAATGAAGTTTTCTATCAGTATCGCGCCGAGCGCTATGGAAACGATGCTTGTCAAACTCATGCCGCTTCCTCCGTTTCCGCCTTCTCAGCGCTGCGGCGGCTGAGCCGCTGGATGAGCGCGATGAGAAGACCGAGAGTGATGAAACCGCCGAAGGGGAGGATGATGAGCAGGGCGGGATAGCCCTCGGGTATCACGCGTATGCCGGCGCCGTCCGGACCGAGTATGCCGCCGCCGAAGGTGCCGTTGCCCAAAAGCTCGCGTACTACGCTCATCACTATCAGTACCGCCGTATAGCCTATGCCCTGGGTCAGGCCGTCAAGAGCGGAGGCGGCGACGGAATGCTTCGAGGCGAAGGCCTCGGCCCGCGCGAGGATGATGCAGTTTACGACTATAAGCGGGATGAAACCGCCGAGCGAGGCCGACAGCGCCGGAAGAAAGGCCTGCAGCAGCAGATCGACCACCGTGACGAAGCCCGCTATAACAACTATGTAGCTGGCTATGCGTATCTTTGCGGGGATGATTTTTCTCAAAAGAGATATGACCACATTGGAGCAGATAAGTATTATCGTGACCGAAACGCCCATGCCTATGCCGTTGAAAAGCGTGGTGCTTATGGCAAGCGTGGAGCACATGCCCAGCAGCTGTATCAGCACGGGATTGTTGTCTATCAGTCCGTCCTTAAGCTGTTTTTTAAAGTTCATGCTTCAGCCCTCCTTAATTCGTCGCGGAACTGACGGCGTCCGGAGCGTTCCGGGGCTCTTCCGCAGCGGCTTCGCGGCCGATATATTCGCCGATCACTCTCAGCGCCTCGTTCACGCCGGAGGTAACGGCTGTGGATGTGACGGTGGCGCCGGTCAGAGCGTCTATCTCGCCGCCCTTTTTGCTCAGCGCGAGGGTGCCGCTTTTGCCGATGAACTGGGAGCGGAAGCTTTCCTTGCGGGCGTTGGCGCCGAGACCCGAGGTCTCGCTCATGGATACTATCGATACGCCCGTTATGACGCCTTCCGTGTCGGCGCCCACGACCATGTCGATCACGCCGCCGAAGCCGGAGGGAGACGCTTCGGCTATCCAGCCCCGAAGCACCTCGTCCGAATAGGCGCGGTAAAGAGCGGTGACTACGCCGTCCTGCGTGAACTCTCCGACGGGCTCATAGTACTCCGCCCGAAGGACCTCCGCCATGGCATCGGCGGTGCGCGCGGTGCGCGAGGCCGCTATGGAGTCCTCGGTGATATGGTTTACAAACCCGAGTATAAGCGATACGATCAAGCATATGAGCACGAGGGTAACGGCAAGTTTTGCGCCCCCTGCGTTTTTTCCGCTGTTCATTTCGCTTCCACCTCCTCCGCCGCTCCGCGTTTGGCGGCCTTTGCCTCGCGTCTTGCGCTGCGGCGCATCTCGGCGGTCACACCGAAGCGCGAGGAGGGCAGAGCCCGGTCAAGCAGCCAAACGGCGGTGTTCATTATGAGTATCGAGAAGGACACGCCCTCGGCGTAGGAGCCGAAGCGGCGTATGAATACCGTCAGCAGACCGCAGCCTATGCCGTATACCGTCTGAGCCCTCGGATTGACCGGAGAGGTCGCATAATCGGTAGCCATGAATATGGCTCCGAGCATCAGTCCGCCGCTGCAAAGCTGCCAAAGGGTCCATTCTACGCGCCCGCAGGAACCGGGGAAAAGCAGCGAAAGCGCAGCCACGGTCAGCATGAACGAGAGCGGTATGCGCGGCGTGATAACGCGCCGGACTACCAGGTATATGCCGCCCAGCAGCAGAGCAAAGGCCGAGACCTCGCCCAGCGAGCCGGCGGTCTGACCGATGAAGACCTGCAGCAGCGTGGCCGTCTCGGGCAGCGTGCCGTTTTTCATGGAGGCCAGGGGCGTGGCGGCGGTCACTACGTCCGCCGAAGACAGGGAGAAAAAGCTTTTGTAGCTGAAGGGCTGCGCCCATGTGGTAAGCGCCACGGGCCATGAGGCCATGAAGGCTCTCGCTGCCAGAGCGGGGTTGACGAAGTTTTTGCCTATGCCGCCGAAAACCTGCTTTACGAGCACGATGGCAAACAGGTCGCCTATGATAACGGACCAAAGCGGCATGGTGGGGGGCAGGCAGTAGGCCAGGAGCATTCCCGTTACAACTGCCGAGAGATCGCCGACGGTATTGCTTTTCTTCATGAGCCTGCGGTAGCCCCACTCGAAGAAAACGCAGGCGCCTGCGCTGACCGCCGTCATGACTATCGCCCGGAAGCCGAACATGTACGCCGCGACCGCCAAAGCGGGTATCAGGGCGATGATCACGTCGAGCATAATCGAGCGCGTATCCTCGCGGCTTCGTATATGCGGCGAGGTCGATATCGAAAACATGCTTTCCTTATCCAATACTTACATCCTTTCTTTGACAGGATACCCTAACGGATGTTACTTTTTGGTTTTTACGAGTACCTTCGCGTTTTTGATCGCCTGGACTATCTGCAGTCTGCCGGGGCAGGAGTAGGCGCAGCAGCCGCATTCCATGCAGTCGGTCACGTGCAGCCTGTCGAGCTCTCTGACGTCGCCCTTGAGCGAATAAGCGTAAAGGTACAGGGGCTGCAGATGCATCGGGCACGCGGCCACGCAGCGGCCGCAGCGTATGCATACGGGCTGCTCCTTGCTGCGGTTCATCGTTTCGGGCAGGGCGATAAGGGCGTTGGTGCCTTTTATGACGGGCACCTCGTCGGAATAAACGGCGTTGCCCATCATCGGTCCGCCCATGAGCAGCTTGTCCGCATCGCCCTTGAAGCCGCCCGCCGCCTCTATAAGGCAGGATATGGGCGTGCCGACGCGGCAGCGGAAATTGGAGGGCTTGGTTATGCTCGGGCCGGATACCGTGACGACGCGCTCAATGGCGGGCAGGCCGGTTTTGACGGCGCGGTTCACGCTCCAGCAGCTGAAATC
>JAGDDB010000277.1 GCA_017958265.1 Oscillospiraceae bacterium
CACCGGAACGGTGAGAAACGAGTACGGCACCTGGAACGTGGTAAACGGACGGCTCGTTTAATGACATCGGGGAGGGCAAAGTGATTTTGCCCTCCCCGAACAATTTGTCGGCAAAGTCCTTCGGACTTTATCGACGAAAGATAGTTTGATTTTTACAGTTCCTTTTTTATTTCCTCGAGCAGTTTGAGGTCGTTTTCATCGAGCGCGGCCTTTTCAAGCATGTCCGGGCGGCGCAGGAGAGTGCGCATGAGGGCCTGCTTGCGGCGCCAGCGGGCAATGTTGCCGTGGTGTCCGCTCAGCAGTACCTCGGGCACATCGCGGCCCATCCAGGAAACGGGGCGGGAATACTGAGGGTATTCGAGAAGACCGCTGTAATGGCTCTCGTCGGTGAAGCACTCCGCGTCGCTCAGCACCCCGGGAACGAGCCTGCATACCGCGTCGGCCACCGCCATTGCCGGCAGCTCGCCGCCGGTAACAACGAAATCGCCCACGGATATCTCCTCGTCCACGCACTGTTCGATAAACCGCTCGTCCACTCCCTCATAATGCCCGCAGACTATGATAAAACTGTCATAGTCGCGCTTCAGCCTTACGGCGTCCGCCTGGGTGAACGGCTTGCCCTGCGGGGACATGTATACCGTATGCAGGCGGCGGCCTTCCTCGCGGCAGACGGCGTCCCAGCAGTCGTAAAGCGGCTGCACCTGCATCAGCATGCCCATGCCGCCGCCGTAAGGATGGTCGTCCACCTGCTTTTGGCGGTTAAGGGTATAGTCGCGTATCTGACGGCATTCTATCTTTACTATGTCGTTTTCCTGGGCGCGGCCTATGATGCTGCTGCGCATTACCGCGTTTATCTCCTCGGGAAAGAGGGTAAGGATATAAATATGCATGGTCACCATGGCAGGCTCCTCCTCACATCCCCTCTATCAGCCGGACCGTGATGCGGCCCCCGTCTATATCCACGCTGCGGATAAATCCGCCTTTTTCGGGGATAAGATGCTCCGTTTCTCCCTTTACGGAGTAGACGCGGCCCGCGGGGTAGTCCATGATATCGGCCAGCACGCCGATCTCGCCGCCGGAGGCCTCGTCAAAGACCGGCAGCCCTATGGCGTCCTGTATGAACCAGGCGCCGTCCTCCAGCTTTACGTCGCAGCGGTCGAGAAACACCGTTTTGTTTTTAAGAAGCATGGCGGCGTTTATGTCGTCTACGCCGTCAAGCTTGAGGATGACCATATTGCCCTGCACGCGGGCGCGGGCGACCTTGTAAGGCCGCTCGTCTATGAACAGCCTTTTTATTTCGAGTATCGAGGCGGGCTCGTCTGCCCAGGGCTGAAGCCTGACCTCGCCGCGGATACCGTGGGTATTCGTGATCTTTCCCGTTTCAAGAAATCGTTTTTTCATCTGTGCTCCCGATATGAAGAAAGGACCCCGGAAAGGGTCCCCTTCATTTACTCAGTCGACTATCTCGACCGATACTTTCTTTCCGCTGCGCTGTGCCAGCGATTTGACAAGGACCCGGATCTCTTTTGCGATCCTGCCCTGTCGGCCTATGACCTTGCCCATGTCTCCGTCGGCAACGCGAAGGGAAAGGATGAGCTCGTCCTCGTTTTCCTGCTCGGTCACGCTGACCTGATCGGGGGCGTCAACAAGATTTTGTGCGATGTAAAGTAACAGCTCTTTCATTGACGAAAAATCCTTTCAACGGAGCATCAGATGATACCGGCTTTTTTGAACAGTCTTTTGACGGTATCGGTAGGCTGCGCGCCGTTGCTTATCCATTTTTTGGCGCTTTCCGCGTCAACGGTGATATCGGAATTTTCGGTAAGAGGATCGTAGGTGCCGATTTCCTCAATAAAGGCGCCGTCGCGGGGGGCGCGGGAGTCGGAAACGACTATTCTGTAATAAGGACGTTTTTTTGCTCCCATTCTGCGCAGTCTGATCTTGACCATTAGGGTTCACCTCCAAACCTGATTTTTATATGGAAAAAGTGTAATACTTTGACCGACGGATATCAAAAGCCGAAAAGCCCTTTGCCCTTTTTGCCGCGAAGGCCCTTTTTCAGGCCCCTGCCGCCCATCTGCTTGGCCATGGTCTGCATCATCTCATACTGTTTGAGCAGGCGGTTCACGTCCACTACCTGCATCCCGCAGCCCGCGGCAATGCGCTTTTTGCGGCTGCTGTTGAGGATGGAAGGATTGTTCCGCTCATCGGGCGTCATCGAAAGGATGATGGCCTCGGTGCGGTTAAGAGCCTTTTCGTCGATGCTGGCTCCGGCGAGAGCCTTGGAGTCCACCCCCGGTATCATGCCGGCAATGTCCTGAAGCGAGCCCATGGACCGGATCGACACGAGCTGATCGTAATAATCGGCCAGTGTGAAACGGCTGCTCATCAGCTTTTCGGCCAGCTCCATGGACTTCTTTTCGTCGAAGGACTGCTCGGCCTTTTCGATGAGCGTGAGTATATCGCCCATGCCGAGTATGCGCGAAGCCATGCGGTCGGGGTGGAAGGGCTCGATGCCGTCAAGCTTTTCGCCTATGCCCGTATATTTTATGGGCTTGCCCGTAACCGCTCTAACCGACAGGGCGGCGCCGCCCCTCGCATCGCCGTCGAGCTTGGAGAGAAATATGCTGTCTATGCCGAGAGCGTCGTCAAAGGCCTTGGCCGCGTTGACCGCGTCCTGGCCCGTCATGGCGTCGACCACAAGCATGATCTCGTCGGGCTTGACGGCCTCTTTGATGTTTTTCAGCTCGTCCATGAGCGCCTCGTCTATGTGGAGGCGGCCGGCGGTATCGAGGAGGACCACGTCGCTGCCGTGCTTGCGGGCGTGCTCCACGGAGGCGCGGGCAATATTCACCGGGTCGCCGGCGCCCATCTGAAAAACGGGGACGCCCGTCTGCGCGCCGACGGTCTCAAGCTGTTTTATCGCGGCGGGCCTGTATACGTCGCACGCGACCAGCAGGGGGCGCTTGCCGCTTTTCTTCAGAAGCGCGGCGAGCTTCGCGCCGTTGGTGGTCTTGCCGGCGCCCTGAAGGCCGACAAGCATTATGACCGTGGGCGGCCGGGACGACATGTTTATCTTGGAGTTCTCCCGGCCCATGGTCTCGGTCAGCTCTTCGTTGACGATCTTGATGACCATCTGAGCGGGGGTGAGGCTCTCAAGGACCTCGGCGCCTATCGCCCTTTCGGTGACGCGGGAGACGAAATCCTTGACGACCTTATAGCTGACGTCGGCCTCCAGCAAAGCCAGGCGAACATCGCGCATGGCTTCTTTTATATCGTTTTCGGTGAGCCTGCCCTTGCTCCTTAATTTCTTGAAGGTAGCGGACAGCTTCTCGGTCAAGCTTTCAAATGCCATTGCAGCTCCGTCACAGCTTCATTTCCTGAAGCAGGTCATAGGTTTTGCCGCAAAGCTCCGGCAGCTCGGCGCTGTCCGGCGAAGAGGCGAGGCGGGCAATGGCCGAAATATAGGCCTCCGCCTGTCTTATCTGATCCAGCAGCCTGTCATGCCGGGCTATGCAGCCTGTCTTGCGCTCGGTATCTTCCAGGATGCCCTCGGCGCGAACGAGCATATCCCGCACGGCCTGACGGCTCACGCCTTCGTTTTCGGCGATCTCGGAGAGGGAAAGATCGTCTCTGTAATACAGATCGAAGTATTCCCGCTGCTTATCGGTCAGAAGATCGCCGTAATAATCAAACAAAAGCGCCATTCTTACCGTCTTGTCCACCGGCGGCCTCCTAACACAGTGAGACTGTAAAGGGAAAATGCTTTACAGGGATTGTAAACCGCTTCCGAGCTTTTGTCAACTGTTTTTCAAAAAAAACAGCGCCTGCATATTGGGAAAAAACCGGGAAAATATAATCGGGCTATGAAAAACAACGAGATAAACATCAGTATAGATAACGAGAGACTTATCAATTACGGCGAAAATTCCGCCGCCCGCGTAAGACCCGACGGGACCGCAGCGGGCGCCCGGGCGGCGGCCGCTGCCGCCGCCGTGCTGAAACGGCTGGAGCGGCTGAAGGACGAAAGCGGGAGCGAATGGCTGCTGGACAACATGTACGTCGCCCGTTCGCGCACGAGAGCGGCGGCGGCGCAGCTGAGGCGCGGCGGAAAGCTCAGACGCATGCCCGGCGGCGAGCCGGTGGTGACATACGCGGCCCGCTGCCTGGTGCGCGCGTGCAGGGGAGCCGCGGACAAGCACCGGATAGAGCTGTATCTGGAGGGCTTTCAGAAAAAGAACGGTTTGACGGAAAAGGAACTGCACCTTTTTCTTCCCGCGCTGGAATGCGCGCTGCTTGAATATCTCTCGAAAGACGCGGACAGGGCGGAGGCGGTATTCAAAACGCTCAATTATACCTGCTCCGCGGAGCTTTCCGACCTGCTCGAGGAAAAAAGCGCGATCGGGCGCAGGCTCATGAAGGACCCGGCGGGGGTCTATCCGCTGATGGACCGGGACAGCCGGGCAATGTACCGGCGCGAGCTTGCCCGGGCAGCGGAAAAGCTGGGCAATGTGGTCACCGCCTGCA
>JAGDDB010000278.1 GCA_017958265.1 Oscillospiraceae bacterium
ATTGTTTTTTTTAGTTTTTGGATCAATCTGCTGTTTAAAAAGAACAAGTACTGAACCGCAGCCTTTCGCGTTATCCGCGTCGTTCCGCAGGGCGATGATATTACGGAGTAATAACTCCGGCGGAAATACCCTGACGCCCGATGAAAAACCGTGCGTTGACCGTGTCTTTGCCGCGTTCGCCTTCTGCGGCGGGGATCGACGGTCTTCATCAAACAGATGCGCCGCCTCTCTGCAGCCCGTTCGGCTGTTTTGAGGCGGCGCTTTTGCTTTCTCCGCTTTACGCGGCTTTTCCCTTATTTCTTCTTTGACGGATCGCCCGCGCCCTTGGACATGGTCCAGTGGCGGTAGGAGCCGGCGGCGTCTCCGCTCGCGCGGGCCTTTTTGGCCGCCTCGGTATACAGACCGTACTCGTGGGCGATCAGGCACTCGGTATAGCTCTTGTCCGTGTGGGCGTTGCGCGGCAGGGGTACGTCCTGCTCGCCGGCGAGGATATCCTGCACCGCCGCCACATTTACGGTATGGGTGCTGCTCCCGTCGCGCACCGCCACCGCCGCCGCCACGCCGGCGGCCTGACCGGTGCCGACGCACTGCGGGATGAGATTTACGTTGTCTATGGCTATACGGTCGGCGGAGATATGCCGGCCGGGAGCCAAAAGGTTTTCCACCTTCTGCGGCAGGATGGAGCGGTAAGGTATCTCGATGGGCGCGTTGTCGTTGAGGCTGTCCACGGTGCGGTGCCAGGCTATGCAGTCCTCATGCTCCTTGGGAAAGGCCCAATCGTTGGAGGAAATGACGTATTCGCCGACGATGCGGTGGGAACCGCGCGTGCCGAGCTGGGGCGCGATGTCGTACAAAAATGCGTCCTTGAACACCTCGGGAGCGTAAGTCTTGTAGGCGGCAAGCACTTCTCTCAAAACAAGACGCGTCCCCATCTCCGTGGCGGTCTGATCCGATATCTTCGAGCAGTCCCTCTTGGGCTGCCAGTTGTTGACCCAGCTGACGTCGTCGGTGGGCCCGGTGATCATGCCGGTACGGAAGCCGTGAATACGGAACAGCTCTTCGGAAAGCTTCTGCGCCTCCTCCCGGTGGGTACGGTTCCAGGCATTGTAGGCATTCTTGCTGAAGCCGCCTATGCGGTACACAAGCGCGGTGGAGGAACAGCGGCACTCATCGTCGATGGCGGAAGACGTGGGCGCGCCGGAGAGGCGGCAAAGGTCCGCGTCGCCCGTGGCGTCGATGACCACCTTGGCCATAACGGCCTTGCGGCCCTCCTTGGACTCGAAGATCACGCCTTTGCAGACATTCCCTTCCATGATGGGCTTGACGCCCCAGCTGTGATAGAGGACGCGGATGGAATCGCTGAGCTCGTTGAGCATGATGTCCATTTCTATCTTGAGCTGGGTCGGATCGAGCATAAAGCCGTGCTCCACCCGTGCGGGGGGAGAGAATGTCGCTCCGCCCACGTCGGCCCATTTCATGACCTCCGCGGGATCGGTGATGCCGGCAAGAGACGCGTCCGGTCCGCGCACCGCGCCGGGAATGTCCTTAAGGCGGGTATACCATTCCTCCTGAATGCCGCGGACATAGGTCTTTTCATGGAACGAAAGGCTGGGTATCAGCAAAACGTAGCCTCCCGTCACGTCACCGCCGCAGTAGCCGTAGCGTTCCATGAGTATCACGTTTTTGCAGCCCGCCCTTGCCGCGGCGACTGCCGCGGAGTGTCCGGCGCTGCCGCCGCCGACCACCAGCACGTCGCATTCGTCATAAACGGGTATCAGAGTTTCCGGCTCCAAATAGGTCTTTGCTTTCATGTTCCTTCCTCCCCGACGGGCCGCCGGAAGGGCCGCGGCCCCTTGATTTATATTATTGGCTATATAATAGCACATCCGCCCACGTCTCTTCAAGTTCCCGAAGTATAATTTCCGACTATCGGCTTAAACGCCCCTACCCTCCGCCGGGCCGCATCGAAGCGGCACCGAATAATAATGAATTTTTGATCATATGTTTCTTGACTATGGCGCAAAAAAAGTGTAATTTTTATAATTAGGGTAATGTCGGTATTTCAATGTGATAAATCATATATCATCATTCTCCGTGCCGGATAAGAAACAGCATCGGACCGGGCCGGCACACTCACGGAAACAGGAGAAACCGAAAATGGCGGATTGGGTAATCGTAGTAGACGACGACGTGACCAACCTCAAAATGGCTGGTCACATCCTCAGCAAAAAAGGCATGCGCGTCAGCGCGCTTAAATCGGGCCGGGCCCTGCTGGACTTTCTCGGCGTGAACGACGCTCCGGACCTTATACTTCTTGACATCAAGATGCCGGAAATGGACGGTTTTGAGACTCTGAAGAAACTGCGGGAAACGGAAACCGGGAAAAGCAATATCCCGGTGATCTTTCTGACGGCCGACGAGAGCGAGTCCTCCGAGATGACCGGGCTTTCTCTCGGCGCAATGGACTTTATAAAAAAGCCTTTCGTTCCGGACGTGCTCGCGCTGCGCGTGAGACATATAATCGACCTGAGCCATCTTCAGCAGGACCTCTCGCGCGAGGTGGAAAAGAAGACGCGCGAAAATGAAAATCTTTTCATAAATCTCGTCGCGTCGCTTGCGGACGCCATTGACGCCAAGGATACCTACACCAACGGTCACTCCGGCCGCGTCGCGGCGTATGCCAAGGAGATCGCCCGCCGCTTCGGCTATTCGCCGGCCGATGCGAGGGACATATATATGATGGGGCTGGTACACGACGTGGGCAAGATAGGCGTTCCCGACGCCATCATCAACAAGCCCGCCAAGCTTACGGAACCGGAATACGACGTGATCAAGACGCATACGGTCATGGGCGCCAAAATATTGAACAACATCAACGAGATGCCCGAGCTCGTTACGGGAGCGCGCTGGCATCACGAACGCTATGACGGCAGAGGATACCCGGACGGCCTCAGGGGCACGGACATACCCGAGCAGGCCCGCATAATCGCCGTGGCTGACGCATACGACGCCATGACCAGCCGCAGAAGCTACCGCGACCGGCTCCCCCAGTCCACCGCCCGGGAAGAGCTGGTCAACGGCCGCGGCACTCAGTTCGATCCCGTTTTCGCCGATATCATGATAGCAATGATAGACGAAGACTATGAATACCGCATGTGTGAAAACTGACAGCCCCGCCTCCCCGCGCGAAGACCCGGGCGCGAAACGCATATACGCATATATGTGATCGTCCGATCAATGCTCAACGTAGGAGTGATCAAACGCCGATATGAACAATACCACGAAAAAGAATGCTCTTTTTGAAGCCTCCCATATGATGATCCTGGTAACCTACACTGCTTTGGTGTTCGCGCTGACCGCGGAGGACTTTCTGATGGGCTGGGAAAAGTGGCCGCTGCTGCTGATCGCCGCGGCTATCGTTTTCTCATGGACCATCCATATCCGGCAGACGTTCTCGGACTACAGCCGGCTGATGATCTACGTCGCCTTCATGATGTCCACAATGTTCTTTTACGGCATCCACATCACCAGCGCGTTTGACCTGGCGCTCGTGATGTGCGCGGTCATCATCCTGTGCACCACCACGGGCGTAAAGCTTTTTGTCACTCTGGCACAGATCACCTATTTCGTCACATTCATATATGACATCGTCTCCATGCGCATCCTCACGCCGGAGATGTTCGACGAGCTCGTCATCAGCCGCTCCGCTCTGCATATCGTAATGATAATAGTCGTAGGACAGCTTGCCCGGCTCATCATCGACCGCTGGAATCAGGTGCTGGACCATTCCGCGGCGGAGGTGGAGCAGCTCACCGAGATCACCGGGCGGCTCAACGATTTTCTTACCAACGCGTCTCACGAGATACGAACGCCCACGAATGCCGTTCTCGGCCTGTCAGGCATGTGCCTCGAGCGCGAGGACGATCCCGAACAGCTGGAGCATCTCAGCGCCATACATGACGCGGGCAAGCGCCTGACGGAGCTGATAAGCGACATCCTCGATTATGCCGATATCGACCGCCGACGCGTTTCGGTCAACCCCGACGATTACATGCTCTCTTCCCTGCTCCACGATCTTGTCATGGAGCTCGGGCCCTACACGCAGGGCGGCGCGGAACTGATCATCGACGTGGACCCTGCCATCCCCTCCGTGATGAATACGGACTTTGCCAAGCTCAAAAAGATAATCTGGCATCTTACCACCAACGCTTTGAAATTCACGAAGCAGGGCGGCGTATATGTGCGCTTCTCCGCCGAGACCCGGGACTACGGCATAAATCTGCTGATCGATGTATCCGATACCGGCTCCGGAATGACCGAGGAAGAGATCGACCGCCTGTCGGACGGATTTTATCACTCCAATTCCAACCGCGCCCGCTCCAGCGGCGGCCTCGGTCTGGGCATGTCGATAGTCTATAACTTCGTCGCCGCTCTCGGCGGTTTTCTCCGTATCGACAGCCGTCCCGGAGAGGGCACGGCTGTCCACGTATGCCTGCCTCAGACGGTGGTGGATCCCGCCGGATGCATGTCCGTACGCGACCGGGACAAGCTGGTGATCGGCGGCTATCTGCATTTCGAGAAGTTCCCTCATCCCGTCGTGCGGGATTACTACAATACCATGGTGCGCAACATCGTGCGCGGCCTGGGCGTAAAGCTGCACAGGGCCGAAAATATCGAAGACCTCAAAAAGCTGCTTGACAGCCTCGCCCTTACACATTTGTTCGTAGGCGCCGAGGAATACGGGACCGACGTGGATTTCATGGAAGGGCTTGCCGAAAGCGTAACGGTCACCGTTATCGCGGACGACAGCTTCTCCCTCCCCGAGGGCTCAAAAGCGCATTTGATGAAAAAGCCGATATACTGCTTCCCCGTTGCCGCCGTCCTCAACCGCGATCCGCTCGGCGCTGTGACCGAACGGCGCATGCGCTGCCGCGGCATTCGGGCTCTCGTCGTCGACGACGAGCCGCTGAACATCACCGTGGCAAAGGATTATCTGCACCGCTACGATATGGAAGTGACGTCCGCGTCCTCGGGCAGCGAGGCCATCGCGCTGTGCTCCCGGGAGAACTACGATATAATATTCATGGATCACATGATGCCGGGAATGGACGGCATTGAAGCTCTGCGCCGCATACGCTCCGACGGTATAGGTTTCTGGAAAAACATACCCGTCGTGGCCCTCACGGCCAACGCCGGAAGCACCGCCAGAGAAGAATTTCATAAAGCCGGCTTTGACGCCTTCCTGGCAAAGCCCATCGACATAGCCGATCTCGAGCGGGTGCTTCGCAGCGTGCTTCCCAAGAGCGCGATAAGCTACGATGACGAGCCTGACGCTCGGGCGGTCGATACCGCGCCGGCTCCCGCCGCGAACGGCGCCGATACGGAAAAGAAAGACGATTACGCCCTTCTCCGCTCATCGGGCGTCGATACCGCGCAGGGACGCAGGTACTGCCAGAATGACGATGAATTCTATCGCGAGCTGCTGATACAGTTCAAAGCCGAGTCTTCGGACAAGCTTGACGAGCTTGACCGATTCTTGCGCGAGGGGGACATGCCCAACTACGCCATTCGCGTGCACGCCCTCAAAAGCACGGCAAAGATGATAGGCGCCTCCTCCCTGTCCGAGAAGGCCCGCGCCCTGGAGGCGGCTTCCCTTGCGGGGAACGCGGATGAAGTGCGCGCTCTTCACCCCTCCGCAATGGAGGAATACGGCGCCGTCATCCGGGCCATTGCCGCCTGTGTCGGCGGCGAAGGCGAAGATACGGAACCGGACGGCGAAGAAGTCTCCCTATCATCACCGGACGACGCGGAGGTACTCGAATTCGAGCCGGAAGGACCCGAGGTCCTTGAATTCGAGCCGCAGGAAGAGGAGGAGAACTGATGGGCAAAAAGTTAAAAAAGCTTATTTTCAGCGAAGACAATCCCATCCGGGAAAGACTTTTCGCCCTCATTGTCACGATAACGGGCATATCCATTGCCCTCGGCATCGCCGTGGACCTGATCACGGGCGCCGCTTCATGGCAGGACCTGCTGATATTCACCGTCGGTCTTCTGCTGCTCATTTTCATTTCGGTCTACACCATACGCAAAAAGAAGTTCAGGTTCGGCTCGGTGATCATCGCGTTTTTCGTTATCTTTGTCATGCTGCCGGTCACCTTTTTCTTCAGCGGCGGCATATACAGCGGCTCACCGATATGGTTTATCTTCTCCGTGCTCTTCATAAGCCTGCTCTTTGTGGGAAAGGCAAGGATATTTTTCCTGATCTCGGAGCTCGCCGTGGCGGGCGTATGTTATTTTCTCGCCTACTCCAGGCCCGATTTGCTCCATCAGAGCACGGTCAGGCTGGCCCATATCGACTCCTATTCCGCCCTGGCCTTTCTCAGCCTGGCGGTCTGCGTGATCATCAGCATACAGATCGAGCTGTATAAAAAGGAAAACGCCCGCTCGGAGCGGCAGAAGAAGGAGATAGAAGAGCTGATCAACGCTCAAAGCCGCTTCTTTTCCAGCATGAGCCACGAGATACGCACACCCATCAATACCATCATCGGCCTCAACGAAATGATCCTCCGCGAGGACGTGTCGGACGAGGTGGCGGAGAACGCCGCCAACATACAGTCCGCCGGCAAAATGCTGCTGAATATCATCAACGATATCCTCGACATGACCAAGCTCGACTCCGGCAGCATGCAGCTCACTCCCGTAAACTACCGCACCGACGATATGATATCGGAGCTCGTGAACATGTTTTGGATCCGTGCCAGGGACAAAGATCTGGAATTCCGCGTAAGCGTGGCGCCGGACGTTCCCGCCGAGCTTATCGGGGACGACGTCCGGGTCAAACAGATCCTGATCAACCTGCTGAACAACGCGGTGAAATACACCCGCGAGGGCTCCGTATCCCTGTCCGTGGAACGCGGACGGCAGGAGGGCGGCATCGTCAACCTTATCTGGTCGGTAACGGATACCGGCATAGGCATCAAAAAAGAGAACATCCCCTATCTTTTCACGGCCTTCAAGCGCGTGGACGAAAAAATGAACCGCCATATAGAGGGCTCGGGCCTCGGGCTGTCCATCGTCAAACAGCTTGCCGATCTCATGGGCGGTACCGTCACCGTAAACAGCATCTATACCCAGGGCAGCACCTTTATCATCGAACTGCCTCAGCAGCTGGCAAGCGATGAGACCGTCGGCGAGCTCGATCTTGAGGCGAGGCATAAAAGCGAGCGCGCGGTCTATCATTCCCGCTTCGAGGCTCCCGAAGCGAGCATACTGGTCGTGGACGACAACGTATCGAACCTGCTTGTTGCCAAGAAGCTTCTCAGGTCCACAAAAGTTCGGGTCGAGACCGCCTCATCGGGCGAAGAGGCGCTGCGCCTGACGCAGGACAACCCTTACAATGTGATATTCATGGATCACATGATGCCGGAAATGGACGGTCTGGAGTGCCGCAGGCGCATCATAGCCCAGCCCGGCGGAAAATGCCGCGAGTCAAAGCTGATCGCGCTGACAGCCAACGCAGACAGCGAGAGCCGCGCGCTGTACGAGCGGGAAGGCTTCGACGGCTATCTCACAAAGCCCATCAGCGCAGAAGCCCTTGAAAGCGAGCTTTTCCGTCTTCTGCCCAAAGAGCTCATGCAGGTATTCGCCGTTGAGGACGAGGACCTGCTGAAGAAGAGCACCGCATGGATACAGGCCGACAAGCGAAAGCGCATGGTCGCCGTCGCCACGGAAAGCGTGGCCGATCTGCCAAAAGAGCTGCTTGACCGGTATGATATCGCGACCATACCGCACATCATCATGACCGATCGCGGCGTATTCAGAGACGGGCTCGATCTGGAATGCGACGGACTGCTCTCTTATATGAGCGCCGACAAAGACAGGGTCCGCACCGCGGTCGCAGACGTCGCCGCCCATGAGGCATTCTTTGCCGAGCAGCTCAAGCGGGCTTACAACGTTATTTTTATCGCTCTCTCTCCCCGGCTCGTGAACAGCGGATATCCCGTCGCGGTCGAAGCGGCGTCTTCTTTCAATAACGTCACGGTCATAGACTCCGGACATCTTTCCGGCGGGCTCGGCATGATGGTTTTGCAGGCCTGCCGCATGGCCGAGGAGGGCAAGAGCCCCGACGAGATCACCGCCCGTCTCGAAGAAATGAAGCCCCTGATACAGACCGGCTTTATCGCGGACAGCATGGATTATCTCGCGCGGACCGGGCATATATCCCCCTGGATCACCCGCATAGCCAAGACTTTGACCGGACGGCCGGTGATCGCGATGAAAAAAGGCAAAATGCGCATACAGAAGATCACTTTCGGCTCACGCAAGCGCTGCCGGAAAAAATACATCGCCTCATGCTTCCACGCCACCGGCAACGTGGACACGCGCACGCTCCTCATCAATTACGCGGGCCTGTCCCGGCAGGAGCTGGATTGGATCCGCGAACAGGTCGAGGGCTATGTGCATTTCGAAAACGTATACTTTCAGAAGCTCTCCGCGGCAACGGCCGCCAACTGCGGCCCCGGCACATTCGGATTGATGTTCGCAAGGACCGTAATATGATCGCTGCGGTTTGCTCCGGCGGCCCTGCGGCGTGAAACGGGCGAGGCTTTGTCTGCACTCCGGGACAAAGCCTCGCGAAACGTTTTTGCGGCTTCCGCAAAAAACAATGAAATCTCTTTTATCGCGTCGGTATTGCAATCCTACGTTTTTATTGCTATAATACCCATCGGTGTTTTTCAGTGCTTCGGGAGTTTTCGGCCTTTTTTTCGGCCTCTGCTCCCGTTGAAAGAGGGAATCAGGTGCAAAACCTGAGCGATCCGGTCACTGTGAGCGGGGAGCTCGGCGGCGATTATCCATTGTGCTTCGGCATGAGAAGGTGCCGCCCGAGTCGTGATCCGCGAGCCAGGAAACCTGCTGAAAAACGTGGTCCTGTCTCCGAAGAAGACAAAAGCCACGACGAGATATGAACTGCGCGGGACGACTGCGCAGCTTATCGGTATGTCTGCTTTTGTCAAAGCAGGCATTTTTTATTTTCATCAGCATCAGCGAAAGGAACGGTAGAAATGAAAGCATCACGATCTGTAATGAGCATAATGGCGGCGCTCGTCTTTCTGTTCGCGCTGTCTCTGTCCGTCGTTCCTCAGACGGCGGCGGCGGATTATGAAGACGGCAGCTATTCCGTGCCCGTAAGCGTAACGGGCCTCGGCCGCCATAACATATTATGGTCCACCGCGGCCGTAACGGTCGAGAACGGCGAGATTTACGCGGATATCACCTTTGAGCGAGTGGATCCGCGCGATCACGCGCCTCAGTTCGACTGGCTGAAGACCTCCCTGGGCACATTCAGCCCGGAAATTGACGACGCGAGCTTCACCTGCACCTTCCGCCGCGTTCGGATAGCGGATTTCGGCAGCGTGGACGTCACCCTGCAGACCTCCGCGATGTCGCAGCCCTATGAGCTGGAATATACTCTTCAGTTCGACGGCAGCTCCGTTCCCGTAAAAGCCGAGCCCATAGTGCCGGACGAGCCCGAACCCGACGAGTCCGACGACGTGCCGGACGACATCTCCGCTCCGACCGGGACCGATGATGCTCCGGGCGAAGAAGATCCCGCTCCCGCCGAGAGCGAGCCGCCCGCCGACGCCGATGAAGAGGAAGCAGCGCAGACGCCTCTTCCCTCTCCCGCCGACGAAACCGGCTCCGAGCCGGACGATATTGAGCCGGACGACGCCGGCGAGACTGTCCCCGACGACCTTCCCCTGCTCATCATGCCCGCTCCTTCGGGCTCCGACGCCGCGGAGGGCGATAACCTGCCGGACGAGCCCGCCGCGCAGGACGACCCCGAGATCGAAGGCGCGGAGACCGCCGAGCCCGGCGAAGACGAGGCCGAAGTTGAGCTCTCCGACGGCGAGCAGGCGAAGGATGCAGAGACTCCCGATACCGCCGAGACCGAAGCCGAAACCGAAAGCCCCGAAGACATTGACAAGGCCGATACCGATACCGGCGTCAGCGACGGCGAAAAACAGGCCGAGCCTTCCGGGAGCGACAGCTCCGAGCCCGTCACGACCATCGGCGCCGAGACTGCATCCTCCGGGAACAAAACGGTCTTATACATCATCATAGCGGCAGTTGCCCTCGCGGCGGTCATTGCCGCGGTATGGGCGGTATCCAACAGCCGCAAAAAGAAAGGCTGAGGAGCGAAGGACATGAACAAAAAACGTATCGTATCCGTCTTGGCGGCCGTTATGCTCGCGGCTCTCCTTTTGGCGCTGTGCGCCTGCAGCGGCGCTCCCGCGCCGGAGGGCGTGCCCGAGATCGGCGATCTTAAATACGAAAACACCGTTCCTCTGAAATACGCCGATCAGTTTTCCATATACAAGTACTCCGGAGGCTACTCTCTTATAGATATCCCCTCGAGCGGACGCATCCTGATCGTCCCGGAGGGCGGCGAGGTCCCCGCGGGCCTCGACGGCGACATTACCGTGGTGCGTCAGCCTCTTGACGGCATTTATCTCGTTGCCACCTCACCCATGGCTCTGTTTGACGCCCTCGGCGCTCTTGACAGCATAGCCTTTGTGGGCAGCAAGACCTGGTATACGGAAAGCGCCTCCCGCGCCCTGGAGGAAGGCAAATTCAAATACGCCGGCAAATACAACGCCCCGGATTATGAAATGCTCATAAACGGCTCATGCCGCCTGGCGATAGAGTCCACGATGATACTTCACAACCCCGAGGTTTATGAAAAGATGCTCGAGCTCGGCATCAATACCGTCATAGAGCGCTCCAGCTATGAGGATCATCCCCTCGGCCGCACCGAGTGGATCAAGGTTTACGGTGCACTGCTGGGCAAAGAAGCCGAAGCCGAAGCCGTTTTTGAGGCCGAGGCCGCCAAGATACGCGATCTTGAGGCCCTTGAGCCCACCGGCAAGACCGCCGCTTTCTTCTATATAAACACCGCCGGCAACGTAGTGACCTACAAGACCGACGGCTATGTGCCCGCAATGATACGCATAGCAGGCGGAGAATACATATTCAGCGACCTCGGCCTTGACGACGACAGCAAGCTCAGCACCGTCAACATGAGCATGGAGCAGTTCTACAACACCGCCAAAAACGCCGATTATATCATTTACAACTGCAGCATAGTCTCCCAGCTCTATGAGCTTGACGATCTTCTGGACCGCAGCGCCGTGCTTGAGGATTTCAAGGCAGTAAAAGAGGGCAACGTATGGTGCACTACCGACAGCATGTTCCAGCAGACCGACAAAATGGGAAGCATCATTCAGGAAATGAACAGCATTTTTTCCGGTCAGACCGACGGCTCCGACCTGCAATTCATGTTCAGACTTGAGTAAACGGAGGACAGTCGTATGAGCAACAGCTCCGCAAAGATCTCACGCGGCGGCGTATACGCGCGCTATTGGGCGGTGTTCATCGGCCTCATAGCCGCGCTGATCGCGCTGACCGTGTGGAACATCAATTCCGGCAGCGTACATATCTCCGTTTCGGATATCGCGCGCATCATTTTCCTGCGCGAGGGCGATGAAACGCAGATGAACATCGTATGGAAGCTGCGCCTGCCCCGCATAGTCGCCGCGGCGGTGATGGGCGGCGGCCTCGCTCTGTCCGGCTTTCTGATGCAGACCTTCTTCGGCAACCCCATTGCCGGCCCCTTTGTTCTGGGCATATCGTCGGGCTCCAAGCTGTTCGTCGCAATAGTCATGATAATCATGCTGCGCGTCGTTTCGTTCATTTCTTCCTGGATGATGGTGATAGCGGCCTTCGCGGGCGCGCTGATCGCCATGGGCTTCGTGCTGCTGGCCTCGCGCTCGATCAAGCAGATGTCGATGCTGCTTGTGGCGGGAATAATGATAAGCTATATCTGCTCGGCCATCACCGAGTTTCTCATTACCTTTGCCAAAGACTCCGACATAGTCAATCTTCACAGCTGGTCCCAGGGCAGCTTTTCGGGCACGAAGTGGGGTGACGTGCGCGTTTTCACGGTCATCATACTCGTCTGCCTGATATGCGTTTTTCTCATGTCCAAGCCCATAGGCGCCTATCAGATGGGCGAGTCCTACGCGCAGAGCATGGGCGTGAACGTAAAGCGTTTCCGCGTTCTTCTCATACTCATGTCCAGCCTGCTTGCCGGCTGCGTTACGGCCTTCGCCGGCCCTATCTCATTTGTCGGCATCGCCGTGCCGCATCTTATCAAGATGCTGCTCAAAACGGCCAAGCCCATCATCGTCATACCCGCCTCGTTTTTGGGCGGCTGTGTTTTCTGCCTGTTCTGCGACTATATCGCCCGAACGGCTTTCTCGCCGGTAGAGCTGTCGATAAGCACCGTTACGGCTCTGTTCGGCGCTCCGGTGGTCATAGGCATGCTCATTCGCCGTCACGGCGGGAAGGGATGAGGTGATCTGCTTTGAGCGATTATTATTTCCGTACCTCCGATCTCTCCGTCGGCTACGGCGGCAATGTACTGATACACGATATCGAGATAAACATCAGGGCCGGAGAGATAGTCACGCTGATAGGCCCGAACGGCTCCGGCAAATCGACCATTTTGAAGACCGTCACCAAGCACCTCGCGGCGATAAAGGGCGACAGCTTCATAGCCGACGCCTCCGTGGGCGCAATGAGCTATAAGGAGCTGTCCCGCAAGCTGGCCGTGGTGCTGACCGAGCGCATAAAGGGAGAACTGCTCACCTGCCGCGACGTCGTGTCCACAGGCCGTTATCCCTACACCAACACCCTCGGTCTGCTTTCCCCCGAAGACCACGAAAAAGTAAATTCGGCAATGGAGCGCGTCCACGCGCTCGATCTTGCCGACAGGGATTTCACCGCCATAAGCGACGGCCAGCGGCAGCGCATACTGCTCGCCAGAGCCATATGCCAGGAGCCGCGCATCATCGTGCTTGACGAGCCCACCTCTTTTCTTGACATACGTCACAAACTCGAGCTGCTGAGCATCCTCCGCGCCATGGCAAAGGAGAACGGCATAACCGTGATCATGTCGCTTCACGAGATAGACCTTGCCCAGAAGATATCCGACAAGATAATGTGCGTCAGCGGCGACGTCATATCGCATTTCGGCTCCCCCGACGAGATATTCCGCGAGGATATCATAAACGAGCTTTATAAGATCGACAACGGCGCGTACAACATCATCTTCGGCAGCGTCGAGCTGCCGCCGCCCGCGGGAGACCCGAAGGGATTCGTGATATCCGGCTGCGGCAGCGGGATACCCGTTTTTCGCCGTCTGCAAAAGAAAAACACGGCCTTTTGCTCCGGCATCCTGTATAAGAACGACATCGACTATCAGGTTGCCCGGAAACTGGCCGCCGAGGTGATCGCCGAGGAGCCCTTCACGCCGATAAGCGACGAGGCGTACGAGCGGGCTCTTGCCGCGATGAAACGCTGCGGAAAAGTAATATGCGCGGGCGTGCCCATAGGCGAAACGAACCGGCGCATGGCGCAGCTTATTGCCGAGGCGGAAAAACTCGGTCTTACGGCCGGTCGGGACGAATACTGATCCGACGGCCTGTTACGAATAAGGAGGCGATGCACGCCGCATCGATCATCGAACACGGACCGCGGCGATCCGTGACCGCTGCCGATCGGGGCAGCCCGCAAAATTTAAGAACTGCTTCTTCAGTGCCTGTTCAAGGTCAAAAGGGAATCGGGTTGAAATCCCGAACGATCCGGTCACTGTGAGCGCGGAGCGGTGGGGAATATCCATTGTGCCGAGAGCATGAGAAGGTCCCCGTGCGGCAATGATGCGTAAGTCAGGAAACCTGCTGAAGAAGCGGCGGCATAAGGCGAAACAACGGTGCAAATAAGTTTATGTCAACCGGCGTGCCTTATACTCCGCCGTTTATTTGGAGCTGCCGACGACGGCTCCGGAAGGAGGATAAATGAAACAGATACCCAGGAAAATCATGTCTCTGCTGCTGGCTTTTACCATGCTCTTCGGCTGCATGATATTTGCCTCGGCCACGGGCGCCGAGCCCTTTGATTACGACGGATCGGCCGTGACTTTCATTAAGGACGACGGCTCCGCTTTCGGCATGTTTGCCGCCCAGGACGGCACTGCATGCGTCATCAACGGCAGCAATGTCGTTATCCACTATGTTCCCAAAAACAAAACGACCTACGGAGCCCTGCACTTCGGCGATATAGCCGATGCGGAGCTTACCGCCGATGTGACCTTCAACGCAGACGGGTCCTTTGACATCACTTTGCCCAAGGACGCCAACTGCGGCAAGGCCATCCCCGTCGCGCCGATCAAAGTATCGGACGGCGGCACCACAAGCACGCAGTATTATCTTGCCGTACCCGCGGCGGACAAGCTGAAAAGCGTTTTCGGCTTCACTCTCCAGGTCGGACAGTATACCGAGGGTGCGGATTTTCATATCGCCAGCTTTGACGGCGTGGTCTACGCGCTGAAAGACGATACCGAAGCGATCATCCACCCGTCGAGCGGCAGCACCGGCATGCTGCGCTACTCCGGCCTTGACGCTTCCAAAACCTATACCTTCACCGCTTCAAAAGAAGACTGGGCAGTGGTCGTCCAGGGCGAATGGAACACGGCCGCCCACGCCTATGAATATACCTTTACCGGTGAGGATGAAATATCCGTCACCATAACCTCCGCGGACGCCGACAAGAATATAACCGGCGCCACTCATCCCGGAATGATATTCCGCAAAAAGCCCCGCCCGGCAAATGCCGTCGACCTGGCTCTGGAGCTCGTTCCCGCGGACCTGAGCATATTCACCACCGCCTCCGCCGAAGCCGTCAGTCAGGCTGCTGCGGCGGCCGACCCCGAAAGCACGGATACCGACGCGCTTGCCTCCATGGCAGAAGCCGTCAATAACGCCGTGAAGGGCCTCGTTCCCAAGGACGGCACATATATGTCTTCCTTCACGCATCCCTCCGGCGGCATGTTCAAGATCATCGACATAGTGTCGCTGGACGTTGAGAACGGAAACATGTCCCTTCATTTCATCAACGGCAGTCAGACATACACGAAGCTGTATATCGGCACCGTGGATGAAGCCCTTGCCGCGGACGGATCCTCTTACATACTTCCCGGTGATGAAGCCACGGCAAGCAACGACAAAGCCGGGTATAATTGGGTCGTTCCCGTGAGCGCCCTGCAGACCGAGATACCTCTTGCGGCATACTCCAAGAGCAAATCCACCTTCAACTCCACCGGAAACTTCCTCATTCCCGCCGCAAGCCTGACCCCCGTAAGCTCCGGCAGCGAAGCCGTTGAGCTCAGCATCACCAACAATACCAGCATGTTCAAAGCCGTTTCCGCAAGTCTGTCAAGCGGCGCCGAAGGGACCTTCCTCACAGTCGCTCTCAGCGGAACGGGCTACCATAACCTTTTCAAGGGCACTTACGAGCAGGCCGTCGCCAACGGCGATAACCGCGATAATTGGATAGTCGGCGCCAACAACGCCGAAGGCAAGCCGGAATTCCGCATCCCGGTCGCGGCGGGGGAAACCTACATCCCCGTCGTAGCGATATCCGACTCCTACCTCAGCAAATATGAACAGGGGTACAATTCTCTCCAGCGCGCTTTTTACCCCCGTCAGTTCGTTGTGAACGCCGAAGAGAAAACTCTTGTGACCGGCGACTATGAGCACGCCGCTTCTCTTACGCTGACGAACGGCTCTCAGCTTCTCAACGTCAGCTCGGCCGCTCTTTCCGTAACGGGCGGTCCCAACTCGAACAACTACAAAGCCGATCTTGAGCTTACCGTAGGCGGCGAAGAGTTTGACAAGGCCTTTGTCGGCGCCTCTGCGGACATCACCGCCGAGAGCGTGCTGATCGATCCCGTATCGGGCGTATTCTCTCTCCCGGTAAAGTGGGTAGCCGAATTCGGCAAGCCGGAGACCCTCGTAAATCTGCTTGACTCCGATTTCACCGTGAGCTTCCGAAACGCGCAAAGCACTCTGTGGAGCGATCACACCTTCAGCGTCAATGAGAGCGCGGCCTCGATCGCGATAAATGACGCTTCCTCCGAGGCCCCCGCCTTAACGCCCTTCGACTATCCCGGCTCGGACGTGGCCTTCATCAGCGCCGAGGGCGCCGCTTTCGGCATGTTTGCCGCCCAGGAAGGCACCACCTGCGTGATAAACGGAGATAACGTAGTTATCCACTTCTTTCCCAAGAACAAGTCCGTTTACGGCGCTCTGCATTTCGGTGCGATCACCGATCCCGCCCTTACCTCCGACGTTGCCTTCAATGACGACGGCTCATTCGACATCACCCTGCCCAAAGCCTCCGCGTGCGGAAAGGCAGCGCCCGTCGCCCCCGTCAAAAAATCCGACGGCGGCACCACGAGCACGCAGTACTATCTTGCCGTACCCGCGGCGAGCCTTTTGCAGGATGTGACCCCCTCCGTCCAGACCTCCTTTGACTATACCGGCTCGGACGTGGCCTTCATCAGCGCCGAGGGCGCCGCTTTCGGCATGTTTGCCGCCCAGGAGGGCACCACCTGCGTGATAAACGG
>JAGDDB010000279.1 GCA_017958265.1 Oscillospiraceae bacterium
AGCCCGTTTATAACCTGCACATATATGCAGGTGGGTCGCTTCCCGTATACTTCAGTGCTTCCAACGTCTCCCGAGGGGCGGAACAGATCCGCGTCTGCTCTGGCCGTCGCGGGAGGAGGCCTGCGATCCGTACGCGAAGGCAGCATCCCGTTAAAGTGATGTGGGTTTAAATAGACTTATCACAAACACAGCAGGAATATAATAAAATACTTCCGTTCGCTCGGTTTTCCCGCATTTCTCTCTGCACGTCTTAGTATACCACGCAAAAGCGCCGATTTCAATAAGATGCGTTTCCAATTATTAGTCCGATTTCCGCAAATAACCGTTTTTTTCAGTCTTCGTCGTTATCCTCCGCGAAAAGCTGCTCCATGAATTTCGCATACACGAGCTCAGCCTCGTTGTCGTCGTCAATGGTTTCGAGAAGCTCCTCGCCGTCTTCCTCGACAACGCGGAAAAGGATCATTTCGTAAACTTCGTCCTCGTTTTCGCTGACGGGAAGAAAAGCCATATAGAGCCTGCCCTCATACTCGATCGTATCAAGGTGCTCAAGCTCATAGCTTACGCCGTCGTCGCCTGTTATGGTTATAAAATCGTCGCCGTATATTTCTGACATGGCAAAAACCTCCGCCTGACCGCGATCCGAGCGAGAACGGCGGAGCCGTCGCCGCACGGGATATCGTTTTTTACTCTTTTCGCCCGTAAGTTTAACTCTTTTCGCGCACAAATGCAATAGTTCGTACCGAGCGGGCATGATAAAGAAAATATTTGCATTATCCGTATCCGTGATTTATAATGATAGCCATGGTCAAAAGCCATGTTTCTTTTCGCCCGGCAGCGCCGCAGGGCGAGTAAGCAAATATATGTGAAGGATTGGTTTTTAAATGAGCGCTTCGAGAGAAAAAAACCTGCGTAAACAGCAGCGCGGTGAAGGAACGGAGAAACGTCAGATACGGGCGGTAAACGAGGTACAAAAGAAAAAGACCAGAAAAAAGATAGCCACCGCCGCGGCGGTGGTCGTGGTGATCCTGCTTGTTTTCCTTGTGCTGGTCAATTCCACTCTGCTGTATACCGGAGTGCCGGCTGTCAAGGCGGGCGACTGGAAGTTTACAAAAGCGGATCTCGATTATGAAAAATATCTCGTCTATCAGACGACTTATCAAAATCTGTACAACACCTACGGCGAGTATATCTCGTATGTTATCGACACTTCCAGGCCCCTGAGCGAGCAGCAGTATTCCGATACTCAGACCTGGGATGATTATTTCAGAGAGTCCGCCGTTGACAATCTCGTGCAGGTCGCGGCGCTGTGGGATAAGGGACACGCGGAGGGCTATCCCGAGTCGGATGACTTTAAGCTCGCCGCCGACAGCGCGGTGGATTCTCTGCGCACCGCATCTTCCGAAGCCGGATACAGAAGCTTCAATACGTTCCTCAACATCAATATCGGCAAGGGCGTGACCGAAAAAACGATCAGAAACATGATCGAAAAGGTCCATTACGCCTCTGCTTACAGCCAAAAGCTCGTGGACGACTGGAAAGCCGCTTTCACCGAAGAGGAGCTTGACGAATATTACGAGGGCGTGCGCGATTCGTACGATACCGTGACCTATGCCGGATATTACTCGGCAGCGGCGACGGACGCCGATGAAGAGGGAAGCGATCCCGAAGAAGCAAAAAAAGAAGCCAAAGCGAAAGCCGAGCTTATAGCGGAAAGCAGCGACGAGGACAGCTTCCATCAGGCGGTGCTTGACAACTGCGGAGAAGACGAGCTGTTTGCGTACCAGGATAAGAGCAGCATACTTTCCAACTCGACGCCCCGCGGTCTCAGCGAGGAGTGGAGAGAGTGGTTCACCGATGAGAGCAGACAGTACGGAGACACCGTAGTGATGGAGAGCGACAACGGTTATTACGCGCTTATGTTCATCGGTCTTGAAGACAACGATTATCAGCTTGCCGATTATCATGTTATAAGCATTTACGCCGAACCCGACGAGGAGACCGGTGAAATAAGCGACGAAGCTCTTACGGCAGCCGAGGAAACGGCAAACGATGTTGCCGCGCAGTTCGCGGAGGACCCCACCGAGGAGCATTTTGAAGAGCTTGCGGCGATTTATTCCGGGGACGCCGCTTCCGTTTCCGCGGGCGGAGCGTATCAGAACATGTCGAAGAACGCCTTCCAGTCCGGCCTGGTGAACGAATACGTCTTTGCTCCGGGACGCGCCGAGGGCGACAGCAGCGTGATCAAAGACGGCAGCACGTATTACTTTGTCCTCTTTGACGGATACGGAGATAACTACCGTCAGACGATCGCTTCCGAACTGCTCACGCAGGATAAATACGACGAACTGATAGCTCAGCTTTCCGAGCAATATCCCGTAAAGACCACTATCGCTTACAAGCTGACCAAGTAATTGATCAAATGTCAAATTTCACGCCCGCTCCGACATGCTTCTGTCGGAGCGGGCGTTTCTTTGCCTCGGGAGCAGATGCTTGTAAAAAGCGGAAGACGGGCTTATAATGCAGATATGAATAACGATCATGACAACAGGAATACGGGGGCTTCGG
>JAGDDB010000280.1 GCA_017958265.1 Oscillospiraceae bacterium
GTGGGGAACGCCGGCGGCGGCCGCTACGGCATGGACTATCCGCTCGTCGTTCCCGGCAGCAGCCACGGCACCGCGCTGGTCTTCGGCTACCTCGCGGCGGAGTTCATAGCCGGCAGGAAATAAACGAAACAAAAAGCGCCCGCAGGGCTGAAACCCCGCGGCGCTTTTATTCGTCATTTCGCCTTTTCTCTCAGCTTTTCCATGAAAAGCCTCGCCTGCGGCGAGAGAGCCGCCCTCTTCCTGCAGATAAGGTATATTTCCTGCGTGGGCGCGCCCTCTATCGGCCTGAAGCACAGGTCTCTTCCGCCCACGTCCGCCAGCTTGTCCACCGTTACTGCGCAGCCCATGCCGCTCCTTACGAGCACTCCGGCGTGGTAGGCCATGTTCATCGCCGCAACTATCCTCAGCCTTCCGCTCACTCTCTCAATCCACTCCGGGAAGCCCTGGTCTATCCACTTGCGCGAGCATATCAGCGATATAGCGCACAGCTCCTCCACCGTGAAGCTCGCCCTCTTTGAAAGCGGGTCGTCCCGGCGCATCACGAGCCCCCAGGTATCTTTCATGTTCAGCGGGAAATGAGCGTATTTTTCTATCTCCGGAAAGCCGGAGGTCTGCGCGAAATCCAGGACGCCGCTGTCGAGCCGCTCGAGCACGTCCGCAAGCGGGCCGGAATAGATGTTCATGCGTATGTCCGGGCAGTCTTCGAGTATCTCCGCGAAGCAGTCCGCAACTGAGATCATGGACTCCTCCCTCGTCGCGCCTATGAAGACGTCTCCGTGCGGCACTTCCTCCCGCGCTTTCAGCTCGGCGGCCGCCTTGTCGGCAAGCTCCACTATATCCTCCGCCCTGCGCGCCAGCTTTCTGCCCTCCTCGGTGAGCTTTACGGAGTAATTCGTCCTTACAAAGAGCTTTACTCCGAGCTCCTGCTCGAGCTCCTTTATCTGGCGCGACATCGTCGGCTGCGAAACGTGCATCTGCGAGGCAGCCCTCGTTATGTTGCCCTCTCTCGCCGCCGCGAGAAAATATCTCAAAACTCTCAGCTCCATATTCATCCCTCCCGCTGTTATTTTAATACTGAATAACTGATTATTCAATATAGGTATTTTACATTTCTGTGCGCAGGGGATATACTTTTTGCGGAGAAAAAGAATACCGGGAGGGTTTGACATGACTGACAGAGAAAACTATCTTGCCGTTATACGGCACGAAAAGCCCGATTCCATACCCATCTACACGAAGCCGGCCCGTCATTCGGTGGGATTTTTGGACGAATTCGAAAAGGGCCCCGCCGGAGGCGGGCTCGACGGCTTCGGCATGCCCTGGATCGTAAACGAAATGGGCCCCGTGCCCGATGAAAGAGTGCACCTCATAAAGGATATCACGCGCTGGCGCGAGCAGGTCCGCTTCCCCGATCTTGACGCCATAGACTGGGCGGCCAAGGCCGAAAAGGACAGCGCCGGCTTCGACCCGGAAAACCAGGTCTTCGAGTACGGCATGGGCAACGGCCCCTTCGAGCGCCTGCTCGACCTGATGGGCTACCAGGAGCTCATCTACGCCCTGCTTGACGAGCCCGAGGCCTGCCACGACTTTTTCGACGCCTACGTCGAATACCGCATTAAGCACATCAACCTCGTGGCAAAGTATTACAAGTACGTGGATTTCATCACCATCTACGACGACGTCGCCTATCAGCACGGCCCCTTCCTCACCATGGAGGTCTACCGCGAGTTCATAAAGCCCGCGCACACGCGCATAAACGACGCCATCAAGGCCTGCGGCATAATCCCCATAAACCACTGCTGCGGCAAGGCCGAGCAGCTCATAGAGGACTTCATAGACGAGGGCGCCGCCGCCTGGACCTCTCTGCAGCCCATGAACGACATTGTTTCCCTGCAGAAGAAATACGGCGACAAAATGGTCTTCATCGGCGGGTACGACGGCAACGGCAGGCCGGGCCTTATCGGCACGCCCGAAGAGGAGCGTATCGCCGAAATACGCAGAGCAATAGATACCTACGCGCCTCACGGCAGCTTCATACTCGGCAACATGATCGTTTCCGGAAGCACGCCCGAGGAAACTCTCAAAATAAACGCCGTCCTTGCCGGGACGGCCTACGCGCTCTGCAAAGACTATTATAAGAAATGATCCCGCGCGAAAACCCCTTTTCGGCTTTGGGCGCAAAAGCGCCCGCAGGCGATCAGCCAGCGGGCGCTTTTCTAAGCTCTTTTTTATTCGGCCTGTGCTTTCTTTTCCTTCACCTTCATCGGGAGTATGCGGTTTAATATAAGGTCCTCCACGGCGGCGGTCATCGCCTCCTGGTCCCACTTCTTGTCGTCCGCGGGGTCGGCGCGCAGCACGCACACGGGGAAGCCGCCGTCCTCCAGGCGCTTGGAAATGAAATAGGCGAAGTCGCCGTTGTTCATGCAGTTTTCCGGCACGAGATAGACTACGCCGTCTATGTGGTTCGTTATCGCCTCGTGCAGGTACCAGTTGTTGTTCCAGGGCGGCGTGTGCAGTATGTTCATCGATTCGTAGGCCGCCAGCGCGCGCACGGGGTCGTCGCCTATTATCTTCCTCGGGTGGGTGTCTGACGCCATGGCAAGATACATGCTCCAGATGAAGGCCGCGCCGTACTTTTCCTCGAAGTACTGGTAGAACGCCAGGTTGAACCAGAGCCCTCTGCCTATCCACATAAGGCGTATGCGCTCGTTCTTTATGGCGCTCACGCCGTTGTCGACCCTCTCCTTTATCTCCTCGTAGAAGGCCTTGGCGTGGCCCACTGCCCACTCGGTGCCCTTGTGCCACTGCGTCTGCATGACGGCGCCGACGACGTCCGCTATCGCGACCGGCGCGGGGATGGTCCTTGCGATGAGGTCTCTCGCCTTTTTGAACCACATGTTCTGCTCGACGCCCCAGTTTATGGCCTGGATGAGCTTGTTCATGTCGAGCTTGCGGCCCGTCTCCTGCTCGAGGAAGCGGATGATGTTCCATATCTCCTCCTCGGCCCTGTCAAGGCGCTTGTCCTGCACTATGAGGTCCCAGTGGTCGGTCGCTATATCCCACCAGGGCTGGTCAGGGTCCACCTCCGTGGCCGTAGTTCCCGTGGGGAAATAAACCTTCGTGCCGAATTCCTTGGCCATGAGCTCGCCGATCTTGACGTTGTTCTGGAAGTCGCCGCCGGCTATTATGAGCGAGGGCTTGGGCAGACCGCCCCA
>JAGDDB010000281.1 GCA_017958265.1 Oscillospiraceae bacterium
CTAGATACAGCGCAGCGCAATTAACGTGCTCGGCTTCGTGCTCAGCCAGATCTGACAAACGGGGTGTGGGCCGCCGCAAAACTTCCTTTTTGCGGCGGCCCACACCTTCGCTGCGGAGCTTACTCCGCCTTGTCTTTGTTTTTCAGCTCGTCGATGAGAGCCTTTTTCGCGTCGATGGTATCGTTGGCGTTTCCGATCGTCGAGCATATCTCGGCGAGCTCCTCCGCGGGCTCTTCGCCGAACAGCTCGAAATACTTTCTTCCCAGCGCGATCTCCGCTTTCCTGCGTTCTTCCCTCGCTGTAAGGATCTCGCTTTTGAGCTTGGCTATCTGAGCCAGGCTCTTTGCCTTTTTTCCGGCCGTTTCCGCCAGGATGACGGATCTTGCCGCGGCGATCTCGGCCTTTTCCTGTACCTTGACCTTCAGTTCATCGATATTAGCCATTTTATTCTCCTTTCCCGGACGACTCCGTCCGTTCGGCATTTTCTTTTTCATCTTCCGCCGCAGGCCCGCAGACGGCGTCGGGCTCTCCGCCGGGCTTATCCCCGGTTTCCTTCGTTTCCTCCGTCTCCCCTGCGTTTATTTTCCTGTTTACGAGCATGTTTTTCGGATCGGGGCGCCGCAGCAGGGTCACATACAGCAATATCCCGCCGGCTGCCGCAAAGGTGAGCATGCCGAGCAGCTGCGATACTCTCAGCCCCGTTCCCCCGAGATACAGGCTGTCCGTTCTCAGGCCCTCTATAAACATCCTGCCGAGGCCGTACCAGCCCAAATACATCAGGAAGATCTGTCCGTCGAATTTTCTTTTCTTCGAATAAAGGTGCAGCAGCAGCAGTCCCAGCAGGTTCCACAGGCTCTCATACAGGAATGTGGGATGATAGTACCGCGTCGCCCATTCGTCGCTCAGGCCCATGCGCCAGGGCACGGTCGTTTCCGCTCCGTAAGCCTCGCGGTTCACGAAATTGCCCCAGCGGCCCACTGCCTGACCTATGAGCATCCCGAGCCCGCCCAGATCCATCATCGCCCGGGTCATATGGCGCCTGCGCCTCATGGATATCAGCACGCCCAGCGCTCCGCCTATGATCCCGCCGTATATCGCAAGCCCGCCTTCCCATACGGCCACTATGTCCTTCAGGTCGTGCTGCCCGTCAAAATACGGGTTTTCTCCGCCCGCGTCGCGGTAAAACACGACGTAATACAGTCTTGCGCATATCACCGCGAGCGGCACGGCCCAAATGAGCATATCGATGATATCGTCCTCTTTCAGGCCGAACCCGGGCGCCCGCTTCACCGCGTAGATCACCGCGAGGATAAAACCCACCGCGATTATCACGCCATACCAGTGTATGCGCCAGCCGAGCACGGTGAAATAGGTCGGGATGTCGAGCGAAAAGCCCTCGCCCAAAATGGGGAAGCTTATTACCGCTTCGCTCATTTCACGCCTCACCCCCCGGGGGGACGATCTCGGATATGGCGAGCCGCTCCGCGGCGAACAGCTCTTTGACCAGCGCGACGGCTTCTTCCGGCTCTATGCCTTCCACGATGTCCATCTGCTCCAGAGGCAAAGCGCCGTCGAAATGCCTCTCGGCGTGTGCGTGGCAAAGATCCTCCGGAGAGTCCAGCTCTGCCAGCAGACCGCCCATAACGGCTTTTTTCAGTCTGCCGAAGCGCTCCCGCTCGGCCTGCCCGGCCTCGAGAGCCTCGGCTGCCGCGCATATCCTCGCCATGACCTCGCCGGGCTGAGCGCACATGCCCCCCGCCAATGCCGCGGCCCCTTCCGGAAAGTCCATTATGCCGGAATAAAAGCTGCCGTTTATAAGACCGGAGGCATACATGTCCGCATAGAGCGGAGAGGACGTGCCCATCAGCAGATCGCAGCCCAGCTGAGCCGTTATCAGCCGCCGGGTCCAGTCCTTGCCCGCGACGTATTCCATTTTGCTGCCCGTCATGAATATGGGTATGCCCACGGGCATTTCCCGAACGTTCTTTATCCGGTCCGGAAGCAGGCTCTCCGCCTCTCCGAAATCGCGGATATATCTCTCTCCCCGCGGCGCCGTGATCATCTCCGCGGCGATATCCTCCACCGTCCGGGGATCGATGTCACCCGAGCAGCAAAGCACCATGTTTGCGGGGTTATAGAACTTTTTATGACAGGTATAGAGCGTTTCGGCGTCTATAAGGGCTATGCTTTCCAGCGTTCCTGCTATCTGCTCGCGCACCGGATGCGTCCGGTACAGCGCCTTCAGCAGCCCCGTCAGCACTGCGCGGGAGGGATTATCCTCCCCCATGCGTATCTCCTGCCCTATTATGCCGCGCTCCTTCTCCACGCTTTCGTCGGTAAAATACGGTGTGGATACGTATTCCAGCAGCGTGCGCAGGTTCGTTTCAAAGCCGTCGGTGCAGCTGAAAAGATAACCCGTTATCCCGTTCGAGGTAAAGGCGTTGGGCGAGGCTCCGTTACCGGTGAGCCTGTTCATGGCGCTGCCGTAAGGCATGTCGAACATCTTGTGCTCAAGATAGTGGGCTATGCCCGCCGGCGTATCCACCCACTTTCCGTCCGCTTTGAAGCGCATGTCGCAGCCGCCGTAATTCGCCGCGAAAAAAGCATATTTTTTATTGAAGCCTTTTTTCGGCAGTACATAAATGCTCAGTCCGTTGTCAAGCTCGGAGCGCCACAGCGTCTCATTGAGCTTTTCATAGTGTATCGCTCTCATTGGCCACTCTCCTCTCCGCTGAGGAAATAGATCATGTCGGCCTTTACGCTTTCGGCGACCTCAATGACCTGCTCCGCGCTCACGCACTCCGCGAGCGCCGCCGTTTCCTCGGGCGTGCAGTCCGTTCCGTCCACGCGTCTTGACAGCCAGTATGAGTCAAGCAGGGCGGCCTCGTCGGCGCTCTCTCTCAGGCCGGAGGCGACGTATTTCTTTGCCGCCGCGAGTTCATCTTCGCTTATCTCGCCCCTGCGGCATTTGTCAAGCTGGTTGAATATTTCCTCCGTCGCGGCGTCGTATTTCGAGGGCGATATGCCTGCCGAAACTACCATTATTCCCTTGTGCCTGTCCAGCGACGAGCCCACGCTGTAGCACAGCGACATGCGCTCTCTTACATTCAGGAAGAGCTTCGATACGGGCGAGCCTCCGAAAACCGCGCTGAATACGGCCATGGCTGCATGGTTCGGATTGTACATTATCTCGCCCAGGCGGAAGCCGATGGCCAGGTTTCCCTGGGATACGTCCATTTTTTCATTGACCGTGCGCATAGGCCCGCAGTCTATCCTTACTTCGGTATCGCACGGTTCCGTTTCGCCTCTCGGCATGGCGGCGAAGGCGTCCAGCACCGCGGCCTCCACGCGCCCCGGCTCCGCTCCGCCGCAGTAGAACAGCTCCAGCGGCGAATGCTCCAGAATATGCCTGTAATGGCGCGTCAGGCTCACGTGGGTCATCTTCCCGGCTTTTTCAAGGCTTCCGAGCGGATTTACGCCGTAGCTTTCATCGGCGCACATAAGCTCTTTCAGCCGCATCACGGCGTACCTGCGTTTATCGTTGACGGCGGCGCGGATCCTGTCGCAAAGGTTGTCCCTCTCGGAGCGGACATAGTCCGAATTCAGCATCCCGCCTTTCGTCGCCGGATCGAGCAGCAGCTGCCCGGTGAGAGAAACGGCAGACTCGAGTATTTTTTCCGTTCCGCCGAGATATCTGTCGTCCGCGAAAAATGAGCTGAAGCCCACGGCCGTCGTTTCGCCTATCTGCCTCATCACCGTGGAGACGGACGCCCCGTACAGCTCGTCGAGCCGGGCCTCTATGCTCTCCATATCGGGAAATTCGGTGCAGCCGCGCCGCAGAACGTCCGCAAGCATGGCGTTTTTAGGCGCGTCGTCAGAATTCAGACCGCGCATGAGATACGCGCTGAAAAGCCCGTTCTTGAACTTGTCGGTATACACGCACGACAGATTTACACCCGGCAAAACGGTTTTTCTCTCGATACCGCCCATATACGCATCACCCCGCTGTTTTTTTCAAAACCGAGTTTCGGAATATATATGAGTGTACCACGATTTACGTTTTTTTTCAAGTTTATCGGCCTGCCGTCACTGTTTTACGGCCCCGGGAGCTAAACCGCCGGGCTTATCCTCTCGGCGGAGCTTTCCCACTTCCCGTCTTTTTTCACGGCTCTTACGCGCCATCCCGCGTACTCCGCCTCGAAGCCGTCCCATTCCGGCGGCGCGGCCGGCGACAGGCGCGGAACGCCCTTTTCGAATTTTATTCCGAGCAATTCCTCGAATACCGTTCTGAAATACCAGCCCGCGGCGCCGGTATACCAGCTCCAGCCCGCTCTGCCGTACATATCCGCCGCGGTATACACGTCCGCCGCCAGCACGTACGGCTCGGCGCGATAGGTCTGCGGCGGCTTGCCGGCAGGCAGCAGGGAGCGCAGCATGCTCCAGCCTTCTTCGGCCCTTCCCCGCCTGAAAAATGCCGCGGCCAGCCATACGGCGGCGTGGGTATACTGCCCCCCGTTTTCTCTGACCCCGGGGATATAGCTTTGTATATATCCGGGCGCCTCTTTCCCGATGAAGGGCGGGTAAAGAAGACGTATCGGCTTTCCCGGGCCGTCGAAGAGCACTCTTTTCGCCTTGTCAAGGGCCTCGTCCGCGTGCGTGCCGAAGCCGCTCAGAGCCGCAAAGCTCTGCGCCAGCGAGTCGAGCGCGCATTCGTCGTTCCCCTCTGCGCCCAGGGGCGCGCCGTTTTCATAATATCCCCGTAAATACTGCCCGTTTTCAAAGGCTCTGTCCGCCGCCTTTCCGAGCTCTTCCGCAAGGTCGGCAAATTCCGGCCATTTTTTCATGACCCCCGCGGCAAACCATGTCAGCCATACGCTCTCGCCCTTCACGCCTACGCCGTCGAAGCCGTCGTTCCAATCTCCCGAGCCCATATACATCAGTCCGTGTTCGCCGCGCCCGCGCTCCGCCGCGAGCCTCATTGCCTGCAGGCAGTGCTCTCTCAGGCTGGCTTCCCCCTGCTCTTCCGCCTGCTCGTAGCGGTCCTTTTCCCCATCCCTCAGCGGCGGAGAATACAGCCAGGGAACGGTCTGATCGAATATCGAAATATCCCCGGTCTTTTCCGCGTACAGCGACGCGGCGTAGGGCAGCCACAAAAGATCATCCGAGCAGCGGGTACGAACTCCCTTGTCCCTTTTCCCTGGGTGCCACCAATGCATTACGTCTCCTTCCCGGTACTGATGTCCCGCGCAGAGCAGTATATGCTTTTTCGTGAGCTCCGGCGTCACGTCCGCGAGAGCGCAGGCGTCCTGGAGCTGATCGCGGAAGCCGAAGGCTCCCCCGCTCTGATACAGCGACGACCGGCCGAACATCCTGCATGAAAGTATCTGATACATGGCCCAGCCGTTGATATACCCGTCAAGCTCCGGACAGGGCGTTTTTATTTTTGCGGGCTTCAACAGCCCGGTCCAGTATTCCTTTGTTTTTTCGAGCAAAGCATACGCCTCGTCCGTCCCGCTCAGCGCTTCTCCCGCGCATATCACCGTTCTCTCCGCCGGCGCGTATACCGCGGCGAAGCACGGTCTTCCGCCCTTTGCCGCTCCCTGCGTCAGAAATTCGAGTTCGTCCGACCGGGTGCTTTCCGGCGTCTGAGAGCAGCTTATTTCGAAGCTTTGTTCAAACTGCGTGAAATACGACAGTCTGTCTCCGTCCCGCGGCCGGTCAAGCTCGATGATAAGCACGCGCCGGTCCGGCCCGGGCGGAACGAAGCCGATGACCCGGCACAGAGTCCCGTCGATATCCTTTTCCCACAGGGCCCTTCCGAAGCCGTATTCCACCCGGCAGCCGTATCTGTCGGCGTCGGCGCACAGCGAAATGCGCTCTCCCCGTCTGATGAGCTCGAGCCTTTCCGTTCCGTAAATCGCGAGGGGATCGTTGAGCCAGCGGTTCAGGCGGGCTTCCCTCGCGTTTGACAGCCACATGCAGCCGCTCAGGCTGTCCGTGGCGGTCCAGCCCATGCCGCCGCAGGATATCACGCTGCTCCACGCCGTGTCGCCTATGCCTTTTTTCGTGATAAAGGCAAAACTCTCTTCTTCCCGGACGCACTCCCTCACGGCCGCGTTTTCGCAGTCCTCCGGCAGGAAATATCCCACGGCCGCCTTAACGTCCGTGGCCCCGCGCCCGTACTCCGGCTCCGCCGCGGCTTCCGTGAGCCTGTTTACCGGCCCGTTCCGCTCGGAAATTATCTTTATGCCCGGCTCGGCCCCCAGATATCCGGAAAGCCCCATTTCCGCGGCCATGCCCGCGACGGCGTTGTAAACCGGCCGGTCGTACTCGCCGGCGTCGTCGGTGATCAGCGCAAGATCGAATTTGAGATCCATTGCCGCGAGAAAACCGTATGCCTCAAGCAGCTTAACGGCGCTTCTCTCGTCGGCCTTCGCCGCCATCACCGGATAGTCTCCGGAAATGCCGAAGCTCCACAGCGCTTCCCCGCCCGCTCCGCTCTTTCCCTGCGTCTGATAAACCAGCGCCGGAAGCAGCTCAAGCCCGGGTTCCGGGGCGAACTTCGCCGCCGCGGCGCGAAAACGATCTTCCTCTCGCGCGCCCCTCTTCAGGTTTTTTACCGCGTCGGCCGCCGCCTTTGACGGCGTCGCGGCGGCGCACAGCGCGAAGCGCACCGATATCCTTTCCCCGGGCCTGAAGGACAAGGGCACTCTTATCAGCGCGCACGGCTCCGCCCACCCCCCGGCCTTGTTCCCGGCGGGCCTTTTCAGCGCCGCGGGCATGGCCCGCAGGCCTCCCCGGCCGAGAGCGGAGCTCTTATCCGTGTCGAAGCTCCATTCCCTGTCCGGGCACACGGCCAGACTGAGGCCCTCCGCCTCCGCGCCGCCCCTGCGGGTAAAGACAAGGCAGCCGCCCTCTTTTTCCGCCTCGACGCGCAGTTTTGAAAACGCCGGATGAGCGGCGTACTCCCTTTCTCCGGTGAGCGCCGGCTCAAAATACATGACGAGCTCGGCCTCGCGTTTTTCCCGCGAGTTGTGTTTTAAGGTGACCTCCCTGAGTTCCCCGTCGCTGCCCGCGGGCAGAACGCCGATATCCACGCAGCTGTCCCAGCCCGGCGCGGAGGAATACAGCTTCATCCTCCCGTCGGCGTATACCGACGAATACTCGGCGCTCATGGAAAAATCGGGCGCCGCCTGCAGCGGCATGAATGTCTTGGCGCCGTGCAGGAAAAACAGTATCCCATGGCTGTCCGTCATCCTGCGCGGCTCATAGGCGGCTATAAGGACGTCACCGCACATGGAGCGGGAACAGCCCAGCTCGTCGGCAAGCACGGTGTAATGTCCGTTCGACAGCGGACGGCATGCGGGCCTTGCCAGACTTGCTCCCGTAAGCGCGGCGCTCCATCTGCCTCCGGAGAAA
>JAGDDB010000282.1 GCA_017958265.1 Oscillospiraceae bacterium
GCATCCTTTCCGGATGGTCGAGTATTTTAACGAAGTGCAGGCGGAAAGCTGCCCGTCAAAACCGAGTTCGTATGGGTTACGTCTGCTTAATCATAACACATGAAGTCAAAAAATCAAGGATAAAGGTCAAAACATTTTTCAGCCGCTTCGGCTGACTCACGCAAATGGAACGGTCATAGATTTGAATATAAAATTTTATACTCTCGGCTGCCGTGTCAATCAGCTGGAAAGCGCGGCAATGGAGGCGGAGCTGAAAAAAAGAGGCCATGTCATCGTCGAGTCCGGGGCGGACGCGGTGGTGGTGAACAGCTGCGCCGTCACGGCGGAGAGCGCGCGCAAATCCAGGCAGGCGGTCAGACGGCTGATGAAGGAAAACCCCGGAGCATTCCTCGCGGTATGCGGGTGCTGGGCCCAGGCGGAGCCGGAAGAGGCTGAAAAGCTCGGGGCGATGCTCATAGGCGGCAGCGGAGACAGAATGGCGTTTATAGACGCGATGTGCGCCGGGGCAGGGGGAACGATGATCGGGGATCCGAAAAAACGCCGCGAGCCCGAGCTTTTGGGCAGCGCGATCATGGAAGGCAGGACCAGGGCATACCTCAAGGTGGAGGACGGCTGTCAGAATTATTGCAGCTACTGCATCATACCGTTTTTAAGAGGGCCGGTGCGCAGCGTTCCGATAGACCCGGCCGCGCGTGCCGCCGCCGAGTGCGCGGCGCCGGAGCTGACGATAACGGGGATAGAGCTCGCTTCATATCAGTACGGGCTGGGAGAGCTTTTGAAAGCCGTCGGAAAGGCGGCGCCGGACAAGAGACTGCGTCTCGGCTCGCTGGAGCCGAGGGCGATCGACGAGGAATTCTGCCGCACGGCGGCGGAGGTAGCGGGGCTGTGCCCGCATTTTCACCTGTCGCTGCAGAGCGGATGCGACGCTACTCTCAGGCGCATGGGACGGTGCTACGACACCGCGCGTTTTTACCGCTCCGTAGAGTTGCTGAGAGAATATTTCGATAACTGCGGCATAACCGCCGATCTGATAACGGGCTTTCCCGGAGAGACGGAGGATGAATTCGCGCAGACGCTCGAGTTCATGGAAAAGTGCGCTTTTTCGCATGTGCATATTTTCCCGTATTCCGAACGCAAGGGCACGAAAGCCGCGGTGATGGAAAACAGCGTTCCCAAAAAGCTGCGCGAGGAGAGAGCCGCGAGAGCGGCGGAGCTTGCCGCGAGGATGGAAAGAAGCTTTCTCGCGGCTCAAAAGGGCAGCGAACAGGATGTGCTTTTCGAGACGCGGATCGGACATACGCCGAATTACTGCGCGGTCGAGCCGCCGTGTCCGGGAATGGCAGGTAGCATAAAAAAAGTAAAAATAAACGGGGTGGATATGGTCAATATGACATTGATTTCCGCAATTTAGTGTATTATAATACTAAAATATAACAATGGGCTTTTATATCATTACCCAATATTTTTAAAAGGGCAGGTAAAGAAAATGTCGGAAAAAAGAATATACAATTTCGCGGCGGGCCCGTCGACGCTCCCGCTGGAAGTGCTTGAGCAGGCAAAGGAAGAGCTTGTCAATTACGGCGGCTCCGGTATGTCCGTAATGGAAATGAGCCACAGAAGCAAGCTGTTTCTTTCGATATTCGAACAGACGAAATCCGATCTTCGCCGCATACTGAACGTCCCCGAGAACCATGAGATACTTTTCCTGCAGGGCGGCGCGACGCTGCAGTTCGCCATGACCGCCATGAACCTGATCACGGCGACCGGCAAAGCGGACTACGTGCTGACCGGCTCCTTTGCCACAAAGGCTTACGACGAGGCGAAAAAGTACGGCGACGTGGCCGTGGCGGCGTCTTCGAAGGACAGAAATCACAGCTACATCCCCGCGCAGAGCGAGCTGAACGTACGCGACGATATCAGCTATCTGTACTATACCGCCAACAACACGATCTACGGCACCGAATGGAAATACGTGCCGCAGGTCAACGCTCCTCTGGTCTGCGATATGTCCTCCGACATACTTACTCAGCCCATAGATTTTGAAAAATACTCCGTGGTTTTCGCCGGAGCGCAGAAAAACATGAGCCCCGCCGGTCTGACGGTGGTTTTCATCAATAAGGACTACGCGGGCCACGCGCTGCCCTATACGCCCGTGATGCTGGACTATGCCGCCATGATAAAAGGCGATTCCATGCACAACACTCCGCCCTGCTGGTGCATCTACATGCTCGGGCTGGTGCTGAAATGGATGGACGCGCAGGGCGGCCTGAGCGTGATAGAGCAGCGCAAGAAGGAAAAGGCGAAGATCCTTTATGATGTGATAGATTCAAGCAGTCTTTACAAGGGCTGCGCGGAGAAGGATTCCCGTTCGGATATGAACGTGACCTTCGTTACGGGAGATCCCGAGCTGGATAAGCGCTTTATTGCCGGCGCGAAGGAGATAGGCATAGAGAACGTAAACGGCCACCGCAGCGTGGGCGGCATGCGCGCCTCGATCTACAACGCGATGTCCTTCGAGGGCGTAAAGGCGCTGGCCGAATACATGAAGGATTTTGAGAAGAAGGCCTGATCAGGCAAACATATATTTCATCAGAAGGAGATATGAGGAATGTATACCGTAAAAACGCTTAATAAGATCGCGAAGATCGGCATGGAGCGTCTGGACACGAACTATTTTGAGCTTGACGACGGCTGCGCGGATCCCGACGCAATAATCGTCAGGTCGGCGGATATGTCGGGCTTCGCGCCGGGAGAAAATCTTGCCTGTGTTGCCAGAGCCGGTGCAGGATACAACAACATTCCCGTTGAGCGTCTTGCCACGAAGGGCATCGTCGCGTTCAATACTCCCGGAGCCAACGCCAATGCCGTCAAGGAAATGACGATCTGCGCGCTGCTCCTCGCTTCGAGAAACATCATCGGGTCGATCCATTGGCTGGCTACGATAGCCGGGCAGGCGGCAATGATGCCTCCGTTCACCAATAAAGACGAGTTCGTTTCCAACGCGGTCGAGGGCGGAAAATCCACATTCAAGGGTCCCGAGCTTTTCGGCAAGACTCTCGGCCTGCTCGGCCTGGGCCATGTCGGCATGAAGGTTGCCAAGGCGGCTCACGATCTGGGCATGACCGTGGTGGGCTACGATCCCTTTGTATCCGAAGAGACCGCTGCGGAGCTCAAGGGTATATGCGAGATAGTTGACAACAGCGACGAGCTTTATCCCCGCGCCGACTACATCTCCCTGCATCTGCCCTACAATAACGATACCCGCCACACTATCCGCAAGGACAGCATCAAGAAAATGAAGCGCGGCGTCAGGATAGTCAACATCGCCCGCGGAGAGCTGGTGGACGACGAGGATATGGAATACGCTCTTGCGATGGGTTATGTGGGACGTTACGTGACCGATTTCCCCAACGGCAAGACCATAGCCATGGAAGGCGCGATAGCCCTTCCGCATCTCGGCGCGTCCACGCCCGAGAGCGAAGACAACTGCGCCATCATGGCGGCGGATCAGGTATCCGAGTACATGCTCAGGGGCAATATAATCAACAGCGTCAACCTGCCCAACATCAAAATGGAGAGATCCGGAAAATACAGGGCTGTCGTCATCGCAAGGGACAGCGCCGATATTTCGATAAAGGGCGAGGCTTACAGCGAGAAGATAAACTTCGGCTACAAGGTCGCGCTCATAGACTTCAACGACGCTCCCGACGAGGCGGCGCTGAAGGCGATCCCCGGCGTTATCAGAGTAAGAGTGGTAAGCTGACGGGAACAGATGCGAAAATGTTAAAACGGAGAGCGGGCTTTTGCTCGCTCTCCGTTTTTTCGCGGGCGCGAAGCGCAAGATTGACAAAAGTGAAAAATGCGCTATACTTTAGCTGTTATGGATAACAAACTTATAAGAAAAATACCGAATATGAATACTCTGCTTGAGCGCGAAGAATTCAGGGGCATGGACAGAGAGCGCGTCAAGCGCCTGGCGCGCGCGTATCTGGACGGGCTGAGAGAGAACGTCACTGCGGGAAAGATAAGCGAAGTGCCCGACGCGGCCGCGTGCGCGCGGGGCGTACTTGAGCTGATGGAGCGGGAGGACAGAGAAGGTATTCGCGGCGTGATAAACGCTACGGGTATAGTGCTGCACACCAATCTGGGCAGGGCGCCTCTCGGAGAAACGCTGTATAAGGCCGTGGAAAGGGTGTACAGCGGGTACAGCAGCCTGGAATACGACGTTGAAAGCGGGGAAAGAGGCAGCCGCTGCGCGCAGGTCGAAAAGCTTATATGCGAGATGAGCGGCGCGGAGGCGGCCATGGCGGTGAACAATAACGCCGCGGCAGTGTTTCTCGCCCTGTCGGAGCTGGCGAAGGGAAAAAAGGTCGCCATTTCCAGAGGCGAGCTGGTGGAGATAGGCGGCTCGTTCCGCATACCGGAGATAATGGCGCAGAGCGGCGCCGAGCTGATGGAAGTGGGCTGCACCAACAAAACCCGCCTAAGCGACTATGAGGCCGCTCTCGACGGCGGCGCGGAGCTGCTGCTGAAGGTACATACCAGCAATTACAGGATAGTCGGCTTTTCAGCGTCCGTGACGGCAAAAGAGCTTGCCGAGCTGGCGCACGGGCGAGGCGTTCCGCTGATATACGACATGGGCTCCTGCTTTGCCGTCGACCCCGGGCTTTTTGGGATAAACGGCGGGCACACGGCGCGCGAAGGGATCGACAGCGGCGCGGATGTGATATGCTTTTCCGGAGACAAGCTGACAGGCTCCGCCCAGGCGGGGATCATTGCGGGACGCAGGGAATACATAAGCAGGATGAAGAAAAATCCGCTGGCGCGCGTAGTGCGCGCGGACAAGCTGACCGTATCCGCCCTTGAGCAGACGCTGAAGCTGTGCCGTTATCCGGACACGGCGCGAAAAAACGTGCCGGTGCTGTCGATGCTGGCGCGTACTTCCGAAGAGCTGAAACGGCAGGCGGAGGAGCTTGCGGAAAAAATAAGCGCCGCGGCCCCCGGATGGAGCGTGGATATATGCCCGACCTCGGACGAGGCCGGCGGAGGCTCGCTGCCCGCGACGGAGTTTCCCGGATGGGCGGTATGCATAGAGCCGAAGGGGATGACTTTGACGGAATTTGAGCGGCTCATGCGCCTTTCGCCTACGCCGATAGTGCTCCGCCTGCATGATTCAAGGGCTCTTATTTCTCCCCGGACGCTCATGCGGGGAGACGGAGAGGAGATCGCGGCCAGGATAGGAGAGCTTTACGGAATTTCGTGTTGACATATCAGGCATGAAAACATAAAATGAACACATACCGCGCGCCGGCAAGGCGCCGCGGACAGTATACGGGGGTGGATCCGGCCCGGTGGCCGGCACGGACTTCAAATCCGGATGTGAGGCGGTTAGCGCCGTCTCTGGTGTGTTCGATTCGCACACATCCCCGCCATATAAGCAGAGAGCATGTCGCCCTGATCGGAGGGCGACATGCTGATATAGGCATATAAAGCGGACGAAAAGAGAGGGCGCGGAAGTGAAGCGAATAGTTTTGGGTACTGCGGGACATGTCGACCATGGCAAGACCGCTCTTGTTCGACGCATAACGGGAGTGAACACGGACCGGCTGAAGGAGGAGCAGGAGCGGGGGATCACGATAGAATTGGGCTTTGCGCCCTTCGATCTGCCCAACGGCCAGCATCTGGGCATAGTGGACGTGCCGGGACACGAGCGCTTTATCAAGAATATGCTCGCGGGAGCGACGGGTATAGACATCGTCCTGTTCGTAATAGCTGCGGACGAGGGCATAATGCCGCAGACGCGCGAGCACATGAATATACTGCGGCTGCTCGGCGTAGACCGGGGCGTTGTCGCCATTACGAAGATCGACATAGTTGACGCGGAGTGGCTCGAGCTGGTGCGCGAGGACGTGGCGGAATATCTGAAAGACAGTCCTCTCAGCGGCGCGGAAATAGTGGAGGTATCCTCCGTGACCGGCGAAGGGATACCCGAGCTTCTCGGCGCGGTGGAAAGACTGTGCGATACGCTGCCGGAGCGATCCTCGGCCGGCATATGCCGCCTCGCCGTAGACAGGGTGTTCACCATGGCCGGGTTCGGTACGGTGGTCACCGGCACGCTGTGGAGCGGCAGCATACGCCAGGGAGATACCCTTGAACTGATGCCGGCGGGCAGACAGGTGAGGGTGCGTTCGCTGCAGGTGCACGGAGAAAAGCGCGAAGAGGTCTATCAGGGAGAGCGCGTGGCGGTGAACCTGACGGGCGTTGAGAAAAATCTCGTCGTTCGCGGCAGCTGGCTGGCGACGGAGGGCAAGCTGAAAAATTCGCAGCGCATGGATATAAGGCTCCGGCTGCTGCCGGAGGCGCCCGAAACGGCGCAGCGGACGAGGATGCATGTGCATCACGGCACGGCGGAGGCGCTGGCAAGAGTGGTGCTGCTGGACAGGGACGTGCTGCAGCCCGGAGAAAGCTGCTTTGCGCAGCTGGAGCTTGAGACCCCGCTTGCCGCCCTGGCGGGAGACCGGCTGGTACTGCGCTTTTATTCGCCGATGTTTACCATAGGCGGCGGGACCATTTTGGATCCCGCGGCTTCAAAGCACAGAAAACGCAATTTGGAAAGCGACCTTGCCCGCCTGTCCGCGCTGTGCGAGGGGGAGCCGTCGGATATACTGATAGTGACGATGATGAAGGACGCGCTGCCATGGCAGCTTTCCAAGGCGGCGGAGTGCCTTCAGACAGGTGAGAAAGAGGCGGCCGCGCTGACGGAGAAGCTGAAGGAAGAAGGACGGCTCATCGACCTCGGCGACGGATATTTCATACCGGCGGAGTCGGCCCGCGCGCTGCGAGAAAACATGAAAGCGTGGATGGACGATTATTTCGCCCGCTTCCCCATGCGTTTCGGAGCGTCGAAAAAGGAGATAGCGCAGACGCTGTTCCCCCGCGCCGATACCAGGCAGCAGAGGGCGCTGCTGAGGTATCTCGGCGGCGCGGAAGAGACAGAGCAGGACGATACGATGTTCCGTCCGGCCGGATGGACGCCGAAGCTGACGCCGGCGCAGGCCGAGCTGATAGACAGGATAAGAGAAACATATGAAGCCTCGCCCTTTGCTCCGCCGGGCTGGAACGACGCGATGGCGGCGGTCGGCATATCGGACAGAGAGCAGGGGGAATATCAGCAGTGGTTTTTGCGCAGCGGAGAAATGGTGCGCCTGGCCGAAAACGTGATATATACCCGCAAAGCGCTGGACAGCGCGGAAAAAATGCTCAGGGAACGCTATCCCGAGGGCGGCTTCTCCCTGGCGGAGGTAAGAGATTTTCTCGGAGTGCCGAGAAAATACGTTCAGCAGATCATAGAATATTTTGACCTTATCAAGCTTACCTACTGGGACGGAGAAAAACATTTCTGGAACGGCTGATACGGACGCAGACCGGACAGGGAGGAACGCAATGAAATTCAGAGTGCCCGGACGCACGGAGCTGGCCGGCAATCATACCGACCACCAGGGCGGCCATGTCATCGCCGCCGCCATAGACGTTTTCATGAGCGCCGAGGCGGAAAAGACCGGGGGAAGCGAGATCATCATATCCTCGCGCGGCTTCGGCGAGCTCAGAGCGGAGCTCGGCGCGGCGGGACCGAGACAGAGCGAGAAGGGGCGGCCCGAGGCCCTTGTAAGGGGCACGGCGGAACGCCTGTCGCAGCAGGGATACGAAACGGGCGCTTTCAAAGCGGAAATAAGCTCCGACATAGCCGTAGGTTCGGGCCTGTCCTCGTCGGCCGCCTTTGAAATACTTATAGGCAGCATCATAAGCGGACTGTACAACGGCGGGAAAATACCGCCCGCCGCGCTGGCCGAGGCGGGGAAATACGCGGAAAACGTTTATTTCGGCAAGCCGAGCGGCATGATGGACCAGTGCGCCTGCGCTTACCGCGGTATAATCGCGGTTGATTTCCGAAATGAGGACTCTCCGGAGGTCAGGCGCATCGACGCCGATCTCGGCAGGGCGGGGTACCGCATCGTGCTTACGGATACCGGCGGCAGCCACAGCGGCCTTACGCCGCATTATGCGGCAATAACCCGGGAAATGGGAGAGATAGCGGCATTTTTCGGCGAAAAGGTGCTTTCCCGCGTAAATCGGGAAGCCTTCTTCGCGTCTGTCGCCGAGCTGAGAGCCGCCGCGGGCGACAGAGCAGTGCTGAGGGCGATGCATTGGTTCGACGAGAATGAAAGGGTAATACAAATGACCGCCGCGCTCTCGCGCGGCGATATGGGAAAATATCTGGAGCTCATGGACGATTCCGGCAGATCGTCCGCCGAGCTGCTGCAGAACAGCTACGCCGATCCGTCAAGCCAGGGGATAAGTCTCGCGCTTGCCCGCAGCCGGGAGATACTCGGAAAAAGGGGCGCGGCAAGGGTGCACGGAGGCGGCTTCGCCGGCACCGTGCAGGCGATTATGCCGGAGGACGCGGCGGGAAAATACATTTCCGCGATGGAGGACATATTCGGAGAGGGAAGCTGCAGGACAGTTAAAACGACATATTGAACGGGATAGGGCGCGTACCTGTAATAATATCCGGGCGCCGCAGAAAAGCTCTGCGGCGCCCGGA
>JAGDDB010000283.1 GCA_017958265.1 Oscillospiraceae bacterium
CAAAGATACAATAGAATAATACTTTGAAGAATAAAACGAATGGAAAAGTCATGGATAGGTTATAACTATGTGGTTGTTTATTATCATAATCTTGGTATTAGCGGCGATCGGAATATATTTAAAATCGCCTTCAGTAAAAGGTCGAAGAAGTGAACAAGCTGTTGCTCGACGGCTTGAAATAGATAGTATTCTTAAGCGTGGCGGGAAAACGCTAACAAACATATATATTCCCAAGGAATCCGGTGACACTTCTGAGATCGATGTTTTATACGTAACGCAAAAGGGGCTACTCGTTTTAGAGAACAAGAACTATGCAGGTTATATCTTCGGTAGTGAACAGAACAAAAGTTGGACAGTTACGCTATATGCTGGGAAATCGTGGCATGGCGGCAAAAGGACCGAAAAGCATCAGTTCTATAATCCAATCTGGCAAAACCGTACACACATTAAGAATCTGCAGTCCTTGTTGAATTTAGATATCAGAGCATTCTCGCTTATCACATTCAGTGATCGGGGAGACCTGAAAGATATCACGGTGAATTCATCGAATGTTTATGTGTGCAATCATTCCGAGCTTTCAAGGGTGCTCCGCGAAATTTGGAATGAAAACGAGGATGTGCTGAATGAGGATCAGATTGAGGCGATTTATAAAAAGCTTCTTCCTCTGACAAATGCCGATAAAGCCGCAAAGAAAAAACACGTCAGCGATATACAGGATAGGTTTAGCAGCACAGATATTTGTCCTGTTTGCGGGGGCAAGCTTGTGCTGCGGACAGCAAAAAAAGGGCCTAATACCGGGAATCAGTTTTATGGCTGCTCGAACTATCCGAAATGCAAATACACAAAGAATATATAACGGTTTCTATGGACACAAGGATAAGGTGAAATCTAAGTTCTATTCCAGATTAAACTGCTTATCGCATCGTTCGGGAGAGCATACGGTTTGCATCCGTAAAGTCAAAGGGTCGACTCCCTTTTTCGGCCATATTCGCCTGCGGCGAGTGATATTGCGCTTCGCGCAGTCATGAAGAGGTATCTGTTGTTATTGTCGGCGCCATATAGTATAATCTTCCGGACTGATCAGGCTAAGTTTGCCGGATGGAATGGAAAGGCATATTATGAGAAAAGCGATAAAAAAACTGTTCGGTGGCATCGATCTTACCTGGCCGATGGTGATCGCCGCGGCGATCATCGCGGGCGCTTTTACCGCTGCAATGGCGATCATACCGGGACTTCATTACACCTCGTTCAATACCATCACGGTAACGTTTGAGGCGTGGATCTTATTCGGCATAATCATCATAATGAACAGCAAGTCCAATCTTGACTCCGCGCTGAAATGCTTCGTCTTTTTCCTCATCAGCCAGCCGTTGGTTTATTTGATCCAGGTCCCCTTCAGCTGGCAGGGATGGGGCCTGTTCGGGTATTACAAGTACTGGTTTATCTGGACGATACTCTGCCTCCCCATGGGTTTCATCGGATATTACATGAAGAAAAACAAATGGTGGGGGTATTTGATACTTCTGCCGATGATCGTATTGACTGCCGACTCTTATTCTACCTATTTTTCGCGCTTTCTCTTTTCCATGCCAAGATATGTCCTGGTCTGTCTGTTCTGCGCCTGCGCGATGATCCTCTATCCCGCGGCCATATTCGATGATAAAAGGATAAAGGCCGTCGGAGGGGCGCTCGGCGGCGCGGCCGTCATGGTGTTGACGGTCCTTTGTCTGCTGGACCCGCCCGTTTACAGCACCGAGATCATGGGCAGCAACGATGAACACATGTTTGACGATTCTTATACGGTCTATCTTGAGGACGACAAGTACGGCGACGTCAGCATCATATATTTGGACAGCCTCGAAGATTATTTTCTGCACGCCGATTTCAGAAGATCCGGCGATACGGTATTGACTATGGTTTCCCCCACAGGCGAGAAAACGGAGTACGATGTTCATATTGAACGGGACACATACGATATAACAAAGAGATAATTCGCGGACAGCGCAGTATCGGCGCTGTCCGCTTTTCGCGTGTCCGGTCCTCAAATGAATGAAAGATCCTTTTGGGGAAGGGATGCCGAAATAACACAAGGGGACCGTACCGTGCGTCCGAAAACGAATACACGGTACCGTCCCCTTGAGGGTCAATGAGCGATAAGTTATCTTGACAGAGGAAAGCTTAAGCCCGCATGCTTGAACATGCCGCAGAAATCAAGGTAGTGCTCCTGGGGCGCGATGATATCGGCGACCCCGCCGCTGCGGTAAAAGCCGAAGAACGCGAGATTATAAGGCCGCTGCTCGCCTTTGCGGACCGTGACTGCCACGACCTGCTTTTCCTCGATCTCGCGGACCTCACAACTGACGAATGCGGTCAAATCGGGCCTGATGTAATCCCGTACCATCTCGCCCAGGCGTTTTATCACGTCTTGCGGATCCGCAACTCCCGTTACGTAACCGCCGTTCGTTACGCCTATCAGCAGTTCGCCGCCGTAGGTGTTGGCAAGGGTGACGATCTCCCGGCAGATATCGCCTGTCAGTTCGGCTCTCGGCATTATCGGCTTGTTGTCTGGATTCTGTGCCATAACATATCCCTGCCTTCCGATCATCATTATAGTGATTTTTGTCATTGCTGTCAATTATTTTGCGAAAAAAGGAAGAAAAACGACAATGTTTTTCGATCTGACGGTATATTCCGCCCCTCATGGGACCGTCATTTCGACAGCAGCTCGAACAGCCTTTGCGCTGCGCGCTCGGTATCCTCGGGATCCCCGAAGGTGGAGAAACGGAAAAACCCTTCGCCGCAGGCTCCGAAGCCTTCTCCCGGCGTCCCCACGACCTGTATCTCGTTCAGCAGACGGTCGAAAAACTCCCAGCTGCCCATGCCGTCCGGACATTTCATCCAGATGTAGGGGGCGTTCGTGCCGCCCCAATAGCGTATGCCGAGCCTGTCGAGAGTGTGCATAAGGAGCTTTGCATTGCCCTTGTATACGCGTATGTTCTCTTTTATCTGCTTTTGTCCCTCTTCCGAAAACACTGCCGCGCCGCCCTTTTGGATTATGTAGGACACGCCGTTGGTTTTCGTGGTGCGGTTGCGTACCCACATATCGTTGAAGCGCATCCCGTTTCTGACCAGGGCCCGGGGTATAACGGTATAGCCCAGGCGCGTACCCGTAAAGCCGGCGGTTTTTGAAAGCGAACATATCTCGATGGCGCAGGTCTCGGCGCCCGGGATCTCGAATATGCTGCGGGGGAGCGTTTCGTCTTCGATAAATGCCTCGTAAGCGGCGTCAAACAGGATCACAGAGCCGTTTTCGTTGGCAAAATCCACCCAGCGCCCGAGCTTTTCGCGCGTGAACACCGCCCCCGTGGGATTGTTGGGGGAGCATATATACAGTATGTCCGCCCTTGCTTCCTCGCCCGGCTCGGGCAGAAAGCCGTTGTCTTCGCCCGACGGGAGATGAACGATCTTTCGGCCCGCCATGACGTTGGCGTCAACGTAAGCGGGATAGGCGGGCTCTATGACGAGCGCGGAGCAGGCGCGGTCGAAAAGATCCAGTATATCGCCCAGCTCGTCGCTTGCTCCGCTGGATACGAATACTTCGTCATCGGACAGCATTATCCCGCGGGCGCGATAATGCTCCGCTATTATCCCGCGCAGAAAAGGCGCGCCGCATTCCGGCATGTATCCGTGAAAGCGGGCCTTGTCGGCCTGATCGTCCACCGCTTCGTGCAGCGCCTTTATTACGGCGCCGCAGAGAGGCAGCGAAACATCGCCGATGCCCATGCGGTACAGATGAGCGCCGGGATGAGCCTGCAGATACGCGCCGGTCTTCGGCGAGATATTGTAACAGAGATAAGAGTCCTTCAATTCGGCGTAGTGCATATTCGGTGTGATCATATGGCGCACTCTCCTTCGTATACCGTTTCCGCCGGGCCGCTCATCATTACGTTTTCGCCGTTTCCGACGGTGATCTCGAGCACGCCGCCGTCAAGCTCGACCGGGACGGGGGGATAAGGCCGGCAGTATCCCTTCTTCGCCGCTGCCGCCGCGCTCGCACAGGCGCCCGTGCCGCAGGCCAGCGTCACGCCGCTGCCGCGCTCCCATACGCGCATGCGCAGCCGGCCTTCTTCGAGAGGCTGAACAAACTCCACGTTGACGCCGTCCGGGAACGCCTCGTGCTTTTCAAGCAGCGGCCCCAGGGTATAGAGCGGGGCGGCTTCGATATCGTCTACAAAGATCACGAAATGGGGATTTCCCACGGAGACCGGAGTACCGATCACGGTCCGGCCGCCCGCGCTGAGCTCGATATCGGCGCCGACTTCCACCGGGCCCATATCGACGGTCACGCTTTTTATCTTTCCCGATCTTACCTGCATATCCAATTTTTTTATTCCCGAGAGGGTCTCGACGGTAAGCTGGGTTTTATCCGTATATCCCTTGTCGTATACGTATTTTCCCACGCAGCGTATCCCGTTGCCGCACATCTTCGCTTCGCTTCCGTCCGCGTTGAAGATACGCATTTTGAAATCGGCCGCCGCGGAGGGGGAAATATATATCATCCCGTCCGCTCCGGCGCCGAAATGGCGCTCGGAAAGCTTTTGCGAAAGCTCCGCGATATTGTCGGGGACCTCGCCGTAAACATAAAGATAATCGTTTCCCAAACCGTGCATTTTCGTAAAGTACATGACCGCATCTCCTTCCTATTCGGCGTCTATGGTGGAAACGCCGAGAGTGACCTCCTCCAGGACGTCGAGGACCATACGCACCGTGTCCAGCGAGGTCAGCATCGTTATATTGTTCCCGGCCGCGGCGCGGCGTATCGCGACTCCGTCGCCGTAATGCACCCCGGACAGGATCGCCCTTGTGTTGATGACATAGCTGACATATCCCGCGCGGATGGAGTCGAGCACTTCCTCGCTGCCCTCGCTCGGTTTATGCCTGATCCTCGTGCGTATCCCGTGAGCCTTCAGGACTTCTCCGGTGAGGGTCGTGGCTTCGATATTGAAACCCATGTTATAAAAGCGCCTTATAAGAGGGACCGTCTCTTCCTTGTCCTCGTCCGCGACGCTGACAAGCACCGTTCCGTAATTGCGGAGCGTAAGTCCGGCGGCGATCATGGCCTTGTACGCCGCCCGGTGAAGCTTGCGGTCGTATCCTATTGCCTCGCCGGTGGATTTCATTTCGGGCGACAGGTACGCGTCCATCCCGCGCAGCTTGGAAAAAGAGAACGCGGGGACCTTCACGTAATAGCGAGGCTTTTCCGGGGGATAACGCTCGGTAATGCCCTGCTCAGCCAGCGAAATGCCCAGGCCTGCGAGGGTCCCGATGTCCGCCAGACTGTAGCCCGTCGCCTTCGAAAGGAACGGAACGGTCCGCGACGAGCGCGGGTTGACCTCTATGACGTAGACCTTTTCCGAGGCGTCGACGATGAACTGGATATTGAAAAGACCCACGATGCCGATGCCGAGCCCGAGCTTTTCCGTATAGTCGAGGATGGTCTGCTTTACCTTTTCGGAAAGGCTGTACGAGGGATATACGCTGATAGAGTCTCCGGAGTGTACGCCGGTCCTTTCCACAAGCTCCATGATGCCGGGAACGAATACGCGGCTCCCGTCGCAGACGGCGTCGACCTCCACTTCTTTGCCCCGAATGTACCTGTCGACGAGCACGGGTTTGTCCGCGTCGACCTCAACGGCGCTTTTCAGATAGTTCCACATGGACTCTTCTTTCGCCACTATCTGCATCGTGCGGCCGCCCAGCACGAAGCTCGGGCGGACGAGCACGGGATATCCGATCTCCCGCGCGGCCTCGATGCCGGCCTCCATGCTCGTAACGGCCCTGCCCGCAGGTTGAGGGATACCGAGCGACAGCAGGAGCTTTTCAAAAAGATCGCGGTTTTCGGCGCGGTCGATGGCGTCGCAGTCGGTGCCGATGATGGTCACGCCCCGATCGTGAAGCGGCTGAGCGAGATTGATCGCCGTTTGTCCGCCGAGCGTCGCGATCACGCCCACGGGCTTTTCCAGCATGATTATGTTCATCACGTCTTCCGCGCACAGCGGCTCGAAATACAGCTTGTCGGAGCAGGTATAATCCGTCGAGACCGTTTCGGGGTTGTTGTTGATGATGATCGCCTCATAGCCCGCCTTGCGTATGGTCTGAACGGCGTGGACGGTCGAATAATCGAACTCCACTCCCTGACCGATGCGTATCGGGCCCGCGCCGAGAACGATCATCTTGCGCCTGTCGGATACGACGGACTCGTTTTCGTCCTCATAGGTCGAATAAAAATAGGGGATATAGCTGTCGAATTCGGAGGCGCAGGTATCGATCATCTTATATACCGGGGTAATGCCGCGCTCGGTGCGGAAGCTGAAGATCTCCTTTTCGCCGCAGCCCCACAGCTCGCCTATCTCCTTGTCCGAAAAGCCGAGCTTTTTGGCGGAGCGCAGCATTTCGGGATCGAACGGATGATCCTTCAGCTCGCTTTCCGCCCGGGTGATGCGGAGGATCTTGCGCAGGAAGAAAAGGTCGATCCCCGTCGCCGCGGAGAGCTCCTCCGGGGCGCAGCCGCGCCGGAAAAGCTCCGCTGCCGCAAAGAGGCGGTCGTCCGTGCCGATGCGGATATATTCCAGCAGCTCCCGCGTTTCGAAGCTGTCGAATTTTTTGAGGTGAATGTGATGTACGCCGATCTCCAATGAGCGTATGCCCTTCAGCAGGCTCTCTTCAAAGCTCCTTCCCACGCTCATGACCTCGCCCGTGGCTTTCATCTGGGTGGAAAGGGTGTTGTTGGCGTCGGCAAACTTGTCGAAGGGGAAACGGGGCAGCTTGGTGACGACGTAGTCGAGCGCGGGCTCGAAGGAAGCCGGAGTATTGGCAAGGCGTATCTCGTCGAGCGTCATTCCCACGCCGATCTTGGCCGATACTCTGGCTATCGGGTAACCGCTTGCCTTGGAGGCAAGGGCGGAAGAGCGGGAGACGCGGGGATTGACTTCGATAAGGTAGTACTTGAAGGAATTCGGATCGAGCGCGAACTGCACGTTGCAGCCGCCCTCTATTTTCAGGGCGCGGATGATCTTCAGCGCGCTGTCTCTGAGCATATGATATTCTTTGTTGGTCAGCGTCTGGGAGGGACATACCACGACGGAGTCGCCGGTGTGGATGCCGACGGGGTCGAGATTTTCCATATTGCAGATCGTGATTGCCGTATCATTGGCGTCGCGCATGACCTCGTATTCTATCTCCTTGAAGCCCTTGACGCTCTTTTCGACCAATACGCTGTGAACGGGGGAGAGCTCAAGCGCGTTTTTCATCAGCGGTATGAGCTCATCCGGGCCGTCGGCGAAGCCGCCGCCCGTACCGCCGAGCGTAAAGGCGGGACGCAGTACGACGGGATAGCCTATTTTCCGCGCGATCTCGAGAGCCTCCTGCACGGAACCGGCCGTATCGGAGGGAAGGGTAGGCTCTCCGAGAGAGTCGCACAGCTGCTTGAATTTTTCCCTGTCCTCCGCCTGTTCGATGGAACTGCTGGGGGTCCCGAGCAGCTCGGTGCGGCATTCGGCAAGGATGCCCTTCTTTTCAAGCCTGACGGCGAGGTTAAGTCCGGTCTGACCGCCTATGCCCGGCAGGATCGCGTCGGGACGTTCGTAACGGATGATCTTGGCTATATATTCGAGCGTGAGAGGCTCCATATATACCTTGTCGGCAACGGAGGTATCGGTCATGATGGTGGCCGGATTGGAATTGCAGAGTATCACCTCGTAGCCCTCCTCCTTGAGCGCGAGGCAGGCCTGGGTGCCGGCATAGTCGAATTCCGCCGCCTGACCTATGACGATGGGACCGGAGCCGATCACAAGTATTTTTTTGATGTCAGTTCTTTTAGGCATTGTTTCCGCTCACCTCCATCATACGAATAAAGCGGTCAAACAGGTGAGCGCCGTCCCGCGGTCCCGGCGCGCTTTCCGGGTGGTACTGTACGCTGAATACCCTGTCTTTTTCGGCTCTCAGTCCTTCCACGGTCCCGTCGAGCAGATTGAGGTGGGTGACCGTCAGCGGGGTGCCCCGCAGACTTTCCTCGTCCACCGCGTAGGAATGATTTTGCGACGTGATCTCTATTTTGCCGGTGAGCAGGTCTTTTACGGGGTGATTTCCGCCGCGGTGGCCGAACTTCAGCTTGTAGGTCTTCGCTCCGTATGCCAGGGATATGATCTGATGCCCGAGGCATATGCCGAAG
>JAGDDB010000284.1 GCA_017958265.1 Oscillospiraceae bacterium
CTTTATAACCCGCAGCATTGAAAAAGCCAATTCATAAAAGAAAAATAATAAAACAAGGAGGAAACAACGATGCAGGAAGTATGTGATTTTCTGAAAAAGTGCAAGACCTATTATCTTGCTACGGTAGAGGGCGATCAGCCGCGCGTACGTCCCTTCGGCACGGTAAACATTTTCGACGGCAAGCTCTACATCCAGACAGGGCTTTCCAAGCCCACGGCAAAGCAGCTGGCGGCAAATCCGAAGGCAGAGATCTGCGCGTTCGACGGCGGCACATGGCTGCGCCTGGCCGCTACCTTCGTGCTCGACGAGCGCATTGAGGCGCAGGAGAGCATGCTGGAAGCTTATCCCGGCCTCAAGGGGCGCTATGCTCCCGGCGACGGCAACACTGCCGTGTATTATCTCAAGGACGCCACGGCGAAGTTCGAATCCTTCACCGGCGAGCCCAAGACGATAACCTTCTGAGCAGGGAATAAAACCAAAAGGCGCTGTCTCAAGCAGTCGGAACGGCTGCGGAGGGACAGCGCCTTTTATTATTGCCGGTTCATTGTCCGTTGCCCTCGGACCTCAAGATCGCTTCGTAATCCCGGATGCATACGACGACGTCAGGCTGATAGCGCGCTATCAATTCGTCCAGCGTCTCTTCGGTGTAGTGCCGAAAATCAAAGGAGTACATTACGTTGAAATCGTGCCAGATGATGCATTCGACGGGATTCGTAAAGCTGTCTCCGTAGATCAGTATGCTGGGCTTCTCGGGACGGTCGGTTTCGATTATCGTTTTTCCCCAGTCGCCGCCCATGTACAGCCCGTAGGAGACCGGAGAGTCGGGAGAAGAGGGAAGCTCGTAAACGGAAGAGCTTTCTTTCGGCTCTTTGAGCCAGTCGGCCCAGTCTGTTCTTCGGAACGGGACTTCGTCTTCGGGAACGAGGATCCCCAGCTTTTCATCCGAATGCCACAGATCAAACAGCTTGCGTGTGCGCGAGCCGATAAAGTGGTTGGGAAGCCATTCGATCGCGTATTCACCGGAGTTCATAGCTCTCAATTCAAACCCGGTATCCGCCGCGATAAGCTCCATGAGCTTTTCGTACAGCTCGACAGAGCCGGTGATATTGAAATGATTGTCGGTGCGAGAGGATATGTCTTCAAGTTTTCCCTCATCGCGGAAGACCTGCCACATATCCAAAGCGGACACATCCAGACTTTTAAGCGCAGGGAAGAGCAGGGAGGAGATATCCGCGTAATAATCCTCGTGGGACTGCATGTAGCCGGGGAAGCGGCCGGAAAACGCCATGGCCTGATGCGGAACGGCAACGTAAAAGAATCTGCCGCCGTACTGCTCCGCGGTGCGGGCGTGCCCGGCGATACGCTCCGCGGTCTCCTGCACGGAACGGGTCAGATCCTGACGACCGTAGAGCCAATAGTCTGTCCAGCCGAGAAGGACGTCCTCGCGGACTACGACGTCGTTGACTACCGGACGGCGAAGCACCTTGAGATTGAGCAGCGTTTCAAGGCGAAGCAGAGTGTTGCGGCCGGGAGCATGGTCCTGAATGAATGAGTTCCAGGAGGAGAAATAGCTGCCGTCCATGACTCCGGAAAGCGAGGCCTGCGGCTTTGATGCGAGCCTGCGGTTTTCATAATAGGAATCAGCATCCGGCCGCCTCAGAAGCGCTGCGGCGCCGCTGATGGCAAGGAAAAGCAGAATGCCGGCGACGAATATGATCGATAAAGTATTTATCAGTTTTGAAGACGATTCAGTATGTTTCATTTCCTGCCCTCCGTTCAGAATTGAAAATAGATGAACGGATTGAAGCCGCCGTACTCAAGACGAATGTAGCTGAGAGCGAAGACAAGCGCGGCCGCGATTATCGCGCCTATCCGCAGCACCGGGCTCGACGACGGCTCGACAGAGCGTTTGGAGAAAAGCTTTTCCGCCAAACGCTTCAGCGGCATCGAAGCCAGGATGCAGCAGAGAAATTCTGGCCAGTACTCCAGCAGATAGTACAGAGCCTGATCGGAAGC
>JAGDDB010000028.1 GCA_017958265.1 Oscillospiraceae bacterium
AGGCGACAGCCTTGCCGCATCAAAAAGAACAAAAATCACTCGAAATATCATCCGTTTGAATTCCGAAGGAGTTTTGCCGGAGCAGATTTGCGTCTGCGCGAGGCAAAACGCAGAGCATCCTATATGGATGGCCGAGTATTTCAACGAAGTGCAGGCGGAAAGCTGCCCGTCAAAACCGGGCCGGTATAGGTTCCGTCTGCTATAGGAGAGAGCTATGGAAGGCGAGATTATTTTCAACATAGACGTAATGCTTGCCAAAAGAAAGATGAGCGTTACGGAGCTTGCCGAGAGAGTCGGCATCACGCTTACGAATATGTCGATACTGAAAAACGGAAAGGCCAAGGCCGTAAAGGTGGCGACGCTGGCAAAGCTCTGCGCCGTGCTTGACTGCCAGCCCGGAGACATACTCGAATACCGTCCTGCGCCGGACAAATAAAAAACCTCTCCGCACTTTCATGCGGAGAGATTTTTTGCCGTCGGTACGGTTTAAAGGGATTTGACCGCGGCCGTTCAGTTGTCTTCGGAGGCGCGAAGGGGCAGGGAAAATTCTCCGGAGATGAATTTGAAGGTAAACAGCACGGCTTCCACGGCAAGACTTTCGCAGCTGCTCAGTCCGCTTGAGGCGGGGGACAGCGCCGTGCACATGACGGAGCCGTACTGCTTTTCAAAGGCGGCGGTGTATTTCAGGCACAGCTGCGCGGCGATGTCGCCCTCCCGGCCCGTCAGGGAACAGGCGAGACCGATCATCATAAGCCCCGCCTCCACAAGGCCGCAGCGCGTGAATTCCGGCCCGGCGCAGGCGTCGAGAAGGCGAGAGGGTATCACTTCGCCCGTCATGTTGCCCAGCGCGATAAGCGCGGTTTGGGCGCAGGAGCGTCCGGAAGAGAAGCAGTCGGCGATGAGCCGGCGCAGGGAGTTTACCAGGGAGAGCTCAAAGCCGTCCGCGTCCTTTTCGGCGTCGGGAGAGCTCTCGGCGGCGTATCTGTCGAAGAGATACCGGGCAAAGCCCGCGCGCTCCCGGCTTGCCTGTCGGCGGAGAAAATGCGGGTCAAGATCGTTTATGCGCACGCGGTCGAGGCCGTCGGAGTCCTTCAGCAGCTCGGCCAGCCGTCTGGCGCGGGCGGTATCGGCCGGGGCGTGAGAGGCGATGATCGCGTCCATTGCCTTATCGCCGACGGAGTGAGCCTCGACGCCCGCCATGGCTATTTTCAGATCCTCGCCCTCAAGCCCGGTTATGCTCCGCAGCTTCAGCGACGAGCGCAGGCCGTGGGCATTGTCCAGCCAGTCGCTCTCGCGGCCGGTGTCGTGATAGGAGCACATCAGCATCAGCAGGCGCGTGTCGGCGCCGCTGAGACGGTCTGCCATGGCGCAGAAGGCGCCGTGCATCATGGTGCGCTCTATATGGCCTATCCCGTGGACATGGCTCATATACAGCACCTCGGTTTTCAGAGAGTGCAGGGCGTCAAGCAGCATATCCCAATAGAGGGTGTTTTTCAAAGAGGAGACGAGAGGGGCGTATTGGCCCCATTCGTCGGCGTCGATCAGACGCAGAAGGACACGTTCGCCGGTGGACATTCGCATTACCTCCGCATGGCCGGACAGGGCGGCGTCATGCACAAATAATATCATCCGTGCCGGTACTTGGCAAGCGTCGGCTTGACAAAAACGCTCCGTATGGTATTATCTACTTTACTATATTCGGAGGGATCATTATGGCTGTATTTATCAGCGCGGACGAGGCTGCCGAGCTTGTAAAGGACGGAGACACGATATGGATAAACGCATTTGCCGCCATAGCGTCGCCCGTTGACCTCAACAGAGCTATCACGCGCCGTTTCCGCAGATGCGGAAAACCGGAGCATCTTACCATATACAGCGCTTTCAGCTTTGCGGAATGGAAAGAGGACAGCGATATAGAGGGCTATATCTGCGAGGGAGCGGCGGACTGCGTCGTTATAGGCTTTTTCGGCAGTCTGTACGGCACCTGCAAGGCCATTATGGAAAACAGGATAGAGGGCTATAACCTGCCCGGAGGCGTGATGAGCCATATGATACGCGCCTCCGCCTGCGGCGCGTCCACACTGTTCACCAAAATCGGCCTCAATCTTTTCGTCGATCCTCGCGTGGGCGGATACCGGCTCAACGAACGCTCGAAGAGGGAGCTTGTGCATCTCGCCAACGAGAACGGGGAAGAGGGCCTGCTGTACGATATACCCAAGGTCGACGTCGCCCTGCTCAAGGCAAGCTTTGCCGACGAGAGAGGAAACATCACCTTTGAAAATGAGTGCGCGTCGATAGACTGCCTGTCCGTAGCCCAGGCTACGCATCGAAACGGCGGCAAGGTGATAGTGCAGGTGGCGAGAGTGGTGAACAACCACATGCTGCCGCGCACCGTCAACGTGCCCGCCGCGCTGGTCGACGCGGTGGTCGTGGTGCCCGATCAGAAGCAGCTTACGAATATGGACGGCTACTATGACTATATCTGCGGCAAGTATGTCCCCACCGGGAATATCCTCAAGGCCTGCCGCGAGGAAATAGGCGCGAAAATAGGCTCCACCCATAAGCGGACCGATCTGCACAGGGCGATAGCCAAGCGCGCCGTCAAGGAGATACGCGAGGGGCAGATAGTAAACATAGGCATAGGCATACCCGAGCTGGTGGCCGAGGAGGTGCTGGAGCGGGGGATGCTCGACAAGGTGCATCTGTCGGTCGAATCCGGGCACACGGGCGGAATGCCGCTGGGCGGCATGGGCTTCGGCGTGGCGATAGGGCCGGATACCATGATGGATATGGCGCGGCAGTTCGACTTCTACGAGGGCGGCGGCCTGGACCTGTGCTTTATCGGCACCATGCAGGTGGACGGCGAGGGCAATGTCAACGGGCATATGGCCAAGGGCAAGCTGACCGGCATAGGCGGCTTTGCGAATATCAGCCAGACCACGAAGAAGGTGGTATTCTGCATGACCTTTACCTCCGGAGGCCTGGAGGGCAGCTTTGACGGCAAGCATGTGGTCATAAAGAAAGAAGGACGGATACAGAAATTCGTCGACAAGGTGCCCGCGAAGAGCTTCAGCGTGGAAAACTCGCGCGCCATAGGTCAGAAGGCGATGTTCATCACCGAGCGCTGCGTATTCGAGCTGGGCGACGAGGGGCTCATACTCACGGAGATAGCGGAGGGCATAGACCTGCAGAGAGATATACTCGACCGCCTGCCCTTTGAGCCGAAGATATCCCGCGAGCTGAAAATAATGGAATTTTAATAAGCCGGCATATGAGTCACGGGGACGGTCCTCGCCGACTCCTTTTGGGAGTCAGTGAAAACCGTCCCCGTGACTCGTTATATGTAATAGTGATCGGTCTTGATGACCGTATAATAGTTTCCGAACTCGGCGGAGACCCGCTTTTGTATCTCCCCGTTCAGCTCGCCGTCGCTCATGCCGAAGCCGGGAGGCACCACTACATCGAAGATAAGATTGGTATGCGTGGTGCCGGTGACCATGCGGAAATCGTGTATGCGCAGGCGGGGGTCGAGCCCCAGCACAAGCTCGGCAAGCCGGCGCTGCATCAACGCGGTCTGCTCATCGTCGCAGGAAATGGGGTCCATGTGTATGACCGCCTCGCAGCCGAGGCGTGAATTCATTTCGCGCTCGATGTTGTCTATAACGTCGTGCATCTCGTTTATGTCGCCGGTGTCCGGGACCTCCGCGTGAAGAGATACGAACAGGCGGCCCGGGCCGTAATCGTGCACGATGAGGTCATGTATGCCTACTACGGTATCGTTGTCGGTGGCAAGGCGCTCTATTTCCTTTACCAGCTCCGGGGAGGGCGGCCTGCCGAGCAGGGTGCCGAGAGTATCGCGGGCGGAGCTGAAGCCGGTATAGAAGATGAACAGCGATACCGCCAGACCTACCCAGCCGTCGAGCCTGACCGAGAAAACGCGCTCCAGCAGCACAGCGGCAAGGACGGCGAGAGTGGAGGAGGCGTCGCTGAGGCTGTCCATGGCGGTGGCGCGCATTGCGGAGGAGTCTATCCTGCGGCCTATGCGGCGGTTATAAAGGAACATATACAGCTTCACCGCTATCGAAACGGCGAGGATCACAAGCGTGAGCGTGCCGCCGGAGGTGGGCGCGGGGTGCAGTATCTTGCCCACGGAGCTTTTTGCCAGCTCGTAGGCCATGATGATGATGAGCGCGGATACGGCGAAGCCCGCCATATACTCTATGCGCCCGTGGCCGAAAGGATGGCTTTTGTCGGGCTTTTTTTCAGAGAGCTTGAAGCCTAAAAGCGTGATAAGAGAAGAGCCCGCGTCGGAAAGATTGTTGAAGGCGTCCGCCGTAACGGACAGGGAGGCGGCGGCTGCGCCGGCGAGGTACTTTCCCGCGAACAGCAGTACGTTCAGGCATATGCCGAGCACCGAGCAGATAACGCCCCAGCGTCCCCGCTCGTCATTTTTATTGAACAGCTTTGCCAGCAGACCAATCATTTTTCGCATACTCTTCTTTCCGTGTGAGTAGCGCCATTTTAGCATTTCGTGCCCTGCTTGTAAAGCGCCGAAAAGGCGGCGCGGGGGACGGAACAGGCAAAAACGGAGCGCGCGGAGGGCAAAAGTTTGGTTATTTTCGGCGTTGCGCGTTCCGGCAAAAGGATGTAATATTGTTGACGCTTTGAAAGCAGGAGGCATAACAGAAACATGACTGTAATGATATCCGTCGCCGTGGCGATAATGGCCGGGCTTCTGATGACGCGACTGACCAATCTGTTCCGTCTGCCCGACGTAACGGCGTATCTCATAGCGGGCGTTGCGATAGGCCCGTACTGCCTCGGCGCGCTCGGCATAGAGGGCCTGGGCTTCACATCCTTTGACGGGATAGACGAGCTCAGCTCCCTTTCCAATCTGGCGCTCGGCTTCATCGCTTTTGCGATAGGCAGCGAATTCAGACTGTCGCAGCTGAAAAACACGGGGCGTCAGGCCGCGGTGATAGGCGTGGTGCAGGCGGTCACCGCAACGCTGCTGGTTGACGCCGCGCTCATCGGCATGCACTGCGTCATGCCGGATCAGATATCCGTTCCCGCCGCGATCACTCTCGGCGCCATAGCCACGGCGACCGCGCCGGCGGCGACGCTGATGGTGGTAAGGCAGTACAAGGCAAAAGGAAGGCTGACGGACATACTGCTGCCCGTCGTCGCCCTGGACGACGCGGTCGGCCTTGTGGTGTTCGCGGTGTCCTTCGGCATGGCGGAGGCCCTGAAGGGCGGAGCTGCCGATACGCTGTCGATAATAGTTGAGCCGCTGCTCGAGATAAGCGCGTCGCTCATACTCGGCGCGGTGATGGGCTGGCTGCTGACTCAGCTGGAGAAAATATTCCACTCCAACAGAAACCGTATGTCCCTTATCATAAGCTTCGTTATCCTCACCGTTGCCCTGTCCATGATAGAGATCGATTTCGGCCGCGTGACGCTGGGCTTTTCCTCGCTGCTGGTGTGCATGATGCTGGGCACGGTGTTCTGCAATATGTGTCCGCTGTCCGAGGAGCTTATGGACAAGTCGGATAAATGGACCGCCCCGCTGTACGCGCTGTTTTTCGTGCTCAGCGGCGCGGGGCTGGATCTGGGCGTATTTTCCAATCTCGCCGTGGTCGCCGTGGGCGCGGTATATATAATATTCCGCTCCGCGGGAAAATATTTGGGAGCCTACGGCAGCGCGGCCGTGACCGGCTGCGAGCCGTCGGTGAAAAAATATCTCGGCATCACGCTGCTGCCTCAGGCGGGCGTGGCGCTGGGCATGTGTCTGACGGCGAGGGAGCTGGGCGGACACGACGGGAATTTCATACGCAATATCGTCCTTTTCAGCGTACTTATCTATGAACTGATCGGCCCGATGCTGACGAAGATAGCTCTGACGCGCGCCGGAGACATAAAGCCGAAGGGCGAGGAGATCATCAACCGCCGCGAGCAGAAGCTGAGAAAAGCCGCGGAAAACAAATAATAAATATCGCCGGCAAGGTCCGAAGAAAGACCTTGCCGGCGTAATTCATTTTTTCTGTTTCAGCAGCTTCAGCCGTACGTCGCCCTTCGCGCCCATGCGGTCGCCTATTATCACCAGGGCTCCGAGCACGTCTTTTACCGAGCATATACGCTCCAGCGCATCTTCAATATCATCCGGAGCGCGCACCAGGTTTCCCAGGCGCGTCGCGGCGGCGTCCGCCAGGGCGCAGCTGCGCGCAATGACCACGGCGGCGTCGGCCCGGCCCAGAGACAGGGAATGGCCCACCGTACCGGAGGAAGTGCATACGCCCATGCCTCCCTGCGGGAGCACGGTCACGCCCAGCAGCCCGCTCAGCGGGCTTTCGGCGGCATATATCGCAACGGTGCGTTCGCGGCGGCCGATAAGGAAGACGTCTCCGCCGTTTTCGACGATGACCTCCTCCGACAGCCCGGAAAGAGCCCGGCCCACGTGCTCGGCCACGGCGCCCGCCACGGCGGCCATTGGGGCCGACGCCGGCGGCCCGGGCGGCGGAGAGCATGTCGGCTGCGACGGGGGTCTCGGAGCCGTGTATGCTTATGGGCTCAAGAGAGCTTTTGAAAAGGGGGCGGACGTCTATCTCCGCGTATATCTCGTCCCTGGCCGCGAGCGCGGCCGCTCTCGCCTCGTTTTCAAGAAGGGCAGAGGCGCCTATGCTCAGGTCGGTCTCGCCGACGGTCACGCGGAAATATCGCAGATCGCCCGCGCTGTGCAGGGCGCGGTAGCCGCGGTTTGAAAACAGCTCGGAACTCATTGATAAATGTCAAGGCTCACCGCTCCGGTGGGGCAGGCCTTGATGCACATCTCGCAGAGTATGCAGTTATCGTTGTTGAAGCTCAGCTCCGCCGTTACGGGATCGAGAGAAAGCGCCTTGTGCTGACATACGGCCGTGCAGGCCCCGCAGTGGACGCAGGTTTCGGTATCCCAGCGGATGGCCTTGGACATTACGCGGACCTTTACGCCGTTTTTTTCGGCGAAGACGAGGGCCTTGTCGATGTTTTCGCTCTCGCCGGACAGATCCAGCACCATGCGTCCGCCGCTGCCGGGAGTGATATCGGCCTGATATATCGAAAAGACCAGATCGAAGTCCACCGCGAAAAGATGCACGAAGGGCTTTACCGGCTCATTGGGGAATTGAAGGAGGATCTTGACGGATCTGCGCATTTATCTGACCTCTCTTTCGTTCAGCACGTGCCGCACGGTATCCAGCTGAAGCTTCGCGGCGGGCTCCGTGAGCAGGAATTCGCCCTTTTCCACCCTGAGCTTGAGCTCAAGGGCGATCTCGCGCGCCTTTTTCAGGCTGCTCATCGGCGCGGTGGGAACGGTGCGGCCCCGGATCTCGATCTGTCCGCTGCGCAGCTCGGCATAGCTGACGCGTTCTCTGAGTATGGGGCGGCTGCGCACGGGCACGGAATAGTCGCTGACCTCGGTGAAAAGCCCGTCGTTGCCCACGGCGAGCTTGCTGAGCATATCCTCGTCGAGCACGGGGAAGGGTATGCCTATGCCCACGAACATGCTCACGCCGTATTTGTATATGCGCGCGGCGCGGATAAAGCGGGTGCTCATTTTTTTCATGTCGCCGATAAGGGCAAGCGTGGCCCCGGAATACATCTTCTGCCCGTCGGGAAATTCCTTCACGGAGGGGAAGCACTGCGTGCCCTCCCAGGCCACATAGCCCTCGGCTCCGCCGAAGAATACGCGCGTGCCTATGCCTATGGTGCGCAGCTCGGGATCCTTCAGCAGCGGGCTGAGCTCACCGGAGGTGGCGTAGGTCGCGTTGGCGACGTGGGGCAGCAGAGTGCCCATATATGTATGTATCACGCGGTCGGAAGTATTGACGGCGCAGTTATAGTTCTGATACGCGTTGCGCGGATTGAACATGACGCACTGGTTCATGTCCTCCATGCGTATAAGAGTTTCCAGCTCCCGGCGTGGGTAACAATCGGTGCCGTAGGATCTCGCCGTAAGCTTCACATCCTTGCCGGCTATGAGGTCCTCTATAACATGCGCTCCGCCGTAATCGAAGCCGCGCGTCTCGCTGAGCTCCGTGGCGCCAATAAAGCAGTCCACCGCCGCAACGCCGGCGTATGCGGGCACGTCGTTGAGCTTTACGCCGGACATGCGCATAAGCGGCTCGCTGTGGCCGAAGTTGAGGAAAGCGCCGGAGGAGCACATGGGGCTGAAGGTGCCGGTGGTGACGACGTCGACGCGCCGGGCAGTGTCCTTTACGCCCTGCTCCCGGGCCATTTTGACCACTTCCTCCGCCGTCAGCACAACGGCGCTGCCGGAAGCGATCTTTTCGTTTATCTCGCTTATGGTCTTCAAGTAAAAACCCTCCCTTAACCTGTGAAAATCATTGTATAACCGCTAAAAAACCATGTCAATGATTTTCTCGGTTGCGTTTGCCGCGCCGGAGGGGTATACTTATAGCGTTATGAAAGAGCTTTTTTTCCTTATAAGGCATTTTCGCCTGCGCGAGCTGTTCATAGAGCCCACGCAGGACGGAGCCGTTCAGTTTTTCCGCTCGATATTCGTGGGCGGAGCGGCTTTTCTCACCGATACCGCCATTCTGATGCTGCTTAAGAGCGTGGGCGTGCACTACCTGATCGCCGCGGCCATAGGCTTCATCATAGGAACGGCGCTTAATTATATCCTTACCAGGCATTTCGTTTTCGCGGCGTTGGAGCCGAGAATGGCCAGACCCTTCGAAATGACGGTGTTTTTGGCCATCAGCCTCGTCGGCCTGGGGCTGACGGAGCTGCTCGTATGGTTTTTCGCGGGCAAGCTCGGCATCATCGTGCTGCTGGCGAAAACCTTCGCGGCGATGATAGTATATATTTGGAATTTTCTCGCAAGGCGATTTATCCTTTACAGATAGTCATCGGAGGGATGCCGGCCATGGTATTGGGCCGATTTGCGCCGACGCCCAGCGGGCGCATGCATTTAGGCAATATGTTTGCTTTCCTTATGGCCTGGCTCGGAGCGAAGGCGGAGGGCGGAAGGATCCTTTTGCGCATGGAGGACCTCGATACGCTCAGATGCAGCGCGGAATACGCCGATCTGATACGCGGGGATCTTGAGTGGCTCGGGCTGGAGTGGGATAGGGAAACGCCGCCTCAAAGCAGCCGAAGCGAAGCTTATCGGGCGGCCCTGGACAGCCTCACGGAGCGGGGGCTGACCTTCCCGTGCTGGTGTACGCGCGGCGAACTGAACATAGTGAACGCGCCCCACGCCTCCGACGGGCATCCCATATATCCCGGCACCTGCCGCGGCCTGACCGAGCCGAAGCCGGGGAAAGCCGCGTACCGTCTTAAGGTGCCCGATGAGGAGATAACGTTCACCGACGGTCTGTGCGGACCGTACCGGGAAAACCTCATGAGGGAATGCGGAGATTTCGTGCTGAGAAGGGCGGACGGGGTGTTCGTATACCAGCTTGCCGTTACGGTGGACGACGGGGAGGCGGGCGTGACTCAGGTGGTAAGAGGACGAGATCTGATATCCTCCACGCCCCGGCAGCTGTATCTGCAGCGGCTTCTGGGCTATCCCCCGCCGGAATATTATCACCTGCCGATACTGACCGACGCGGAGGGAGAAAAGCTGTCCAAGCGCGACAGGGCGCTGGACATGGGCGCGCTGCGCGAACGGTACACGCCCGAAGAGCTTACGGGACGGCTGGCCTTTGCCGCGGGACTGACCGACAGGGAAGAGGCCGTTTCGCCGGCCGGGCTGATACCGCTTTTTTCCTGGGACAGGGTGACAAGACGGGAGACGATCCGTATTTCAGATATTTGATCGGACAGAAACGATGATCGGGACGCGGCCATCCGGCCGCGTCCCGATTTGCGATCTGTCAATTATCGGCAGCCGTTCACTTCGTCCCGCCGTCTTCCTGCGCCTCTGCCGCTGCCCCGGACGCGGCGGCCTCCTCCTCTTCGAGCACCCTGTAGGCGACCTTGCCGACAAGCGTAGTGGGCAGGGAGTCACGGAATTCTATATCCGAGGGCATGGCGTATTTTGCTATATGCTTCGAGCAATAGCTCAAAATGGCCTTTTTCGTTTCTTCGTTGGCGGGCACGCCGGCGTTGAGCATGACGAAGGCCTTTACCTTCTGCATGCGGTAGGGATCCGGCACGCCGATAACGCAGCTCATGTGGACCAGCTCGTTGGCGTCGATGATGTTTTCCAGCTGTCCGGGGTAGATATTATAGCCAGAGGAGATAATCATGCGCTTGCTGCGGCCGCGGAAATAGATGAAGCCGTCGCTGTCCATATAGCCCAGATCGCCCGTGTATACCCAGGTAAGCCCGTCGGCGTGTCTGCGAAGGGTGCGGGCGGTCTCCTCGGGATGATTTACAGAGCATTTCATGACCGTGGGGCCTGCCAGGAGTATCTCGCCCTCTTCGCCGTAAGGCAGTTCTTCGTCGGTGCCGGGCTTGACTATCTTATAGTACATGTCGGGGAAAGGCAGGCCTATGCTGCCCTCGCGGGACATGTGCGGGGGAGTGAGGCAGGAGGCGGTCACGCATTCGGTGGTGCCGTAGCCCTCGCGTATCTGCACGGCGGATTTGTGGTCGTAGAGGAATTTGTCGAATTTCTTTTTGAGCTCCACGGAAAGAGAGTCGCCGCCGGAGAAAACGCCCTTCAGACTGCTCAGATCGGCGCCGTCCATGGAGGGCAGACGCAGCAGGGCCTCATACAGCGTGGGAACGCCCGCAATGAAATTGCAGCGGTATTTAACTATCTGCTTTGCATAGGTCTTGGCGGTGAAGCGCGGCACCAGGACGCAGCGCCCGCCCTGGGAAAGCATGGTGTGGATGCATACGCCCAGGCCGAAGCCGTGGAACAGAGGCATGGCGGAAAGCATCTTGTCGCCGGGGCGGAACATGGGGTTTGCCGCGACGACCTGCTCGCTGAGCGCGTTGAAATTGAGATTGGTCAGCATTATGCCCTTGGTGGTGCCGGTGGTGCCGCCGGAATAAAGAATGACGGCGTCGTCATCGGCGGAACGCTCCACTTTGTAGTTCCATGAGCACGCGCGGCCGAGCTTTATAAAATCATTCCAGCGTATGACGGGGGCGGAATCGGGTATCTTCTGTATCTTGCGCCCCTCGGTGACCATGTATCCCGCCCGGACCGGGCGCGACAGTTCATCCTTCACGCTGGCGATTATGATGTTTACGACCTTGGTATTCTGCCGCACCGCCTCAAATTTTCCGTAAAACTGATCGAGAGTTATCACGGAATAGCTTTCCGACTCGTTGAGGTAGAATTCTATTTCCTTTTCGGCGCTGAGGGGGTGGATCATATTGCATATGCCGCCGACCAGGTTTACGGCATAGAACATGTATATGGCCTGAGGACAGTTCGGCATGGCAATGGTGATCTTATCGCCCTCGCGCACTCCGAGAGTTTTGAGAGAACGCGCGCACAGCTCTATATTCTGCACCATGCGCAGATAGCTGGTGGAGCGGCCCATGAAATCAAAGGCAATGTAGTCGGGGTGTTTGTCCGCCGCTTGTTTGACCATGTCGAACATGGAGCCCCGGAAATACTCGAGATGCGCGGGAACATCGCCCAAATTGCGTATCCAGGGGGTCTTGACTTCGGGAGTGCTCATCAATAATCTACCTCCTCCGTAAGCGGACGCTCAAGCAGCTCGGGGTTTTCCAGCAGCTTTTTGAGCAGGCGTACGCTCTTGGAATAGTAATATCCGTCGGCTATGCGCTCGTCGACCGTCAGCCCGAGATCCAGACTGTCGCGCATTTCAAAGGTCCCGTCGTCGCTGAAAAACGGCCTGGGCTTTCGCTCGCCCACGGCGACGAAAAGGGAATTGGTGCCCCAGTTGGTCAGGTGATGATAGCCCGAGCGAAGCTTTATCGAGCCGAGATTTGTCAGAACTATCGAGGAATAATAGGGATCGGACTCTATCAGAGAGGAGGGCACCCAACCGTGCACGTCCAGGCGGCAAACGACCCATACTATGAAGCGGGAAAGAAAGCGGGGCATGCGGTTGAACATATCCATGCTCTCGGTGGAGCTGTCCGCCTTGTCGCTGCGGCAGGATGTGATCTGATCGACTATTTTGGCTTTTATCGTATCGATGGTATCGTCGTCGGAAAAATGAATGATGGCCAGAGCTTCGCCGGCGTTGTCGGCAAACTGCTTTTTCACCACGAAAGAGGCGGTCAGCCCGTTGCGCTGATACATGTTTTTGTTGGCGATAAAGCGGTTCATCTTCGGCCTGAGAGCCACGGTACGGGCCATGGCGGCAACGATGACGTAGAAGAGCTTGAGAGGAAATTCGCCGGCGTCGGAGTTTTTCTTTTCGAGATACGCGTTTATCGCCGTGAGGTCTATGCGCTCGGAAATGAATGCCTCGTTGTCACAGCGATTGGGGTAGAGCAGGGGAACGATGTAGTGCATGGAGTCCAGATCGCGGAGCAGTCTGCCGTCCTTGCGGTCACCGAAACGTTTCTTGTTCTTTCCCAAATCGATCAGTCCCATCATAATATTATGTCGCTTTTTGCCGAACATCCTCAGTATATATCTTTTGCGGCATCTTTTCAAGACGGTACGGGCATGGTAGAATGTATACGGCCGTTTACAAAAAAATACATGAATTCAAACGGAGAGTGAAATGAAAGTAACCTACGCATCGATCAGAAAAAACGAAGACATAAACCTGTATATCAAAAAGGCGGACGAAGCGCTCAACACGCTCGGCTATACCGAGCACAGCTTCGGCCATGTTGTCCGCGTCGCCAAAACGGCGGGATATATCCTTGAAACGCTCGGATATCCCGAAAGAATGGCGGAGCTGGTCAGGATAGCCGCCTATCTTCACGATATAGGCAATCTCGTCAACCGCACGGGGCATTCGCAGAGCAGCGCGATCATGGCGTTCAGACTGCTTACGGGCATGGGCATGCCCTCGGAGGAGGTGGCCGACGTCGTATCGGCCATAGGCAATCATGACGAGGGCACTGGCACGCCCGTAAATCCGCTGGCGGCGGCACTCATACTTGCCGACAAGTCCGATGTTCGCCGCAGCCGCGTGCGCAATACCGATAAAAGCACCTTCGATATCCACGACAGGGTCAATTACTCGGTGAAAAAATCGGAGCTTGCGATAAGCGGGGACCAGAGCAGCATACAGCTCAAACTGTCGGTCGATACCCACTACGGCTCGGTAATGGATTATTTCGAGATATTCATGGGGCGCATGATGATGTGCCGCAAGGCGGATGAGGCGCTGGGAATGAAGTTCAAGCTCATGATAAACGAGCAGCAGCTTATCTGACTCCGAGTGCCGGGATCACGGGAAAAACCAAACCGCGGGACGGGATCGGAGATCGGAAATTACAACGAAGATCACGCGCAAAAGAGGCCGCTGCAAAACTTTCATTTTGCAACGACCTCTATAATTAAAAAACAGCGGAAAAGGAAATGATGCTTTTGAAAAACGTGATTCTGAGTGCGGATAATGAACTGAAAGTATATCTTGTTCCCGACTTTGTCGCGGGATCGTTCGACCGGCTTTGCACGGATTTCAGCATGAACCGCGATACACTTCAAATTCGCGTTCGAAGCGGATCGGGATTTGATGAAACGGATTTTATCGAATATCTGAACGAAAAGATCTGTAAAGATGAAAAGTGCGTTTTTGTTGAAAAGCTCGGCTGGGATCACAACAGGAAGAAATGGCCGGAAAAATACAGGGATTGCCCTCATTTCAATTTCTGATCCGACAGTTGGATATCCTCTGCAGGGCTCCCCGGCATTTTGGCCTGAAGAAGCGCGGCTCTTCGCCGCTGCCCGATACGCTGCCGGGGCGGACGCGCCGGGAAGCGCCCGGTCAGTCTCTGCCCGGATTTTCCGCCTTCAGTATTTCAAGGACTTCCCGCAGGTCTTTTATCTCCCTGTCTATGCGTACTCCCGGGGTGTTTTCCGCGCCTGAGGGATTGTACCACCAGCACAGTATGCCGGCGTTGTTGCCGCCGAGCATATCGCCGGAGAGTGAGTCGCCTATTATGACGGTCTCGTTCTTTTCGGCGGGGCCGATGACGGAGAGAACGATATCGAAAAATTCGGCGGACGGTTTTTCAAAGCCTATGTCTTCCGAAACGAAAATGCCGTTCATCAGATAGTAAAGCCCGCTGGAGCGCAGTCTGCGGTCCTGCACGCGGGCGCTGCCGTTGGTCACGACGAACTGCCGGACATACTCGCCCAGCTCGTCGCACAGCGCGGAGCAGCCGTCGATGGGGAACTGCCTGCCGCAAAGCGCCTCTTTATATGCGCTGTCGAAGCCGACGGGATCCGCGCTTATATTCTCTTCGGCAAAGAAATCGCGGAAGCGTCCTTCGGCCACCTCGCCGCGGCTGCATTCGCCTTTTTCAAGGCGCTTCCAATAAGCGTCGTTTATGCGGCTGTAGCGGGCGATCATGGCGTCGTCCGCCGTGACGCCGATATCCGCAAGGCATTTTTTCATCGCGCAGCGCTCGGTCTTTTCAAAGTCGAGCAGAGTTCCGTCAACGTCCCACAGAATGGTTTTTATCATGGCATGCTCCCGTCCAGCTGTTTTTCTCTCACGATCGATTATA
>JAGDDB010000029.1 GCA_017958265.1 Oscillospiraceae bacterium
GGAACTGAAAACGATATTCTTGCAGCCGTGGCGGCGCATAACGTCCAGCAGCACCAGCGTGCCGCTCACGTTGTTTTCGTAGTATTTCCACGGGTCTTTCACGCTCTCCCCCACCGCCTTCAGGCCGGCAAAATGGATGCAGCAGTCAAAACGCTCCGCGGAAAAGAGTTTTTCCAGCGCTTCGCGATCCCTTATATCCGCCTCGCAGAACGGGACCTGTCTGCCCGTGATCTTTTCGATGCGTCCGAGCACTTCTCTGCTTGAATTGCACAGGTTGTCCAGCGCGGCAACTTCATGACCGGCGGCGATAAGCTCCACTATCGTATGCGAGCCTATAAACCCGGTCCCCCCGGTAACAAGTATCTTCATACGGTCTTTCCCTTGTTTTTCTCCCGATATCAATTATTAAAATAGTATTTCACTCTTGCCAATATCCCCGCCATGACATACCACAGGGTCTCATAATGCATGAAATCCAACGCGTTTGCATCAAAAAGAAATTTCAGCTGCGCGGGAAATTCATCGTCGGCGTCCCAAAACTGCAAAACTGCGGAAAACTCTCCGAAAACCGGTATCACAAACCCGGCGTCCGCTTTGCCGAAGGGCAGCCCGCGCATTCGCAGGCAGGCGTCCGCCAGCCTGTCGGCGGCGCCCGTGAAGAATTCCGCGTCCTTGCCGTGATGCAGCAGCCTGTCGTGTCCCGCGCCGATTATCCCGCCGAGCATGCTTATCGATGCCCACTCCCCTTTGCATTTCGGTCTTGCCGAGGGGCGGGTGAGCAGATCGAATACTATCATGGAGTCGTTCACGCCGTTCACCGGGGGATATCCCTCCCCGCCCGCGGCGCCGAGAAGGGCCGTCTTCCTGTTCAGCTTCACGGGCTGAGAAAAAAGATCAAAATAAAAGTATTCGCCGTCGTGCTCAAGCCCCCACAGACCGATCATCTTCTCCTGATCCCGCCGCAGGAACAGCTCTTTGGCTCCGAGCAGCATTTTTTCGTAATTTGACGTCATTTCCTGCCCTTTCCCCGCCTCTGCCCGCAGGCGAAAACGGTCGAAAATATCCGCTTTGGGGCGGCGGTCCGGCTCTCTTCGCCTCCTCCCGCGTATATCTTAAAACCGCAAGGCAAAAATATCCGCGAGGTGATATGATTGAACGAAAAACGTACCGATCTTGCCTCGGAGGCAAGAGACCTGTGGCGCGAAAGCGCCTGCGGGCAAGACCTTCCGGACGGCGTTACGGCGGATACGGAAACAGAAAACGGATACACCGTGGAAACGCTCCGCATCCTCGACGAGCGCGGCGCGGAGGCCCTCGGAAAGCCCGCGGGCACTTATATCACGGTCGAGCTCGGCGCTCTGCTCGGCAAGGAGGAAGGGGCGTTTGCCCGCGGAGCAGAGCTGCTCGCCTCCCGTCTGCGCTCTTTGCTGGGTACGGACCGAAACGCGGACGTGCTGGTAGCCGGTCTGGGCAACAGCGCGATAACGCCCGACGATCTCGGCCCGAGAAGCGCCGATCACGTATTGGCCACCCGCCACC
>JAGDDB010000285.1 GCA_017958265.1 Oscillospiraceae bacterium
GAAGCGACGGTGTTTTTCAAAACGATATCGCCCGTGCTTCCCCCGCAAACGAGGCTTTCGCAGCTCACGTCGGTAATTCTCGCCTTTCCCGTGCCGAAATGCGCCGTAAACGCTCCCCCGCATCCGACCGACGCCGCGTCTATGCTGCCCGTGGAGACGGTCAGCTCTATCTGCCCCGCTTCGGCGTCGGCCAGCATGATATCCCCGGTACTCGTTTTTATACTCAGCATCCCATCCGCCGAGGCGCTGCAGGCGACGTCTCCGGTGCTTGCCCGGATATCGGCGCTGCCGAAGGAAAAGCTGCCGGGAATGTTTACTTTTCCCGTATCGGAGTCGATCTTCACCGATCCGAAGCGATCGGACGGGAGATATACCGTCACCGACAAAGATCTTGACAAGATCGACAGACGATCGTACCACGCCCTTTTATCGTCCTCGGCGATCTTCAGCACGCCGTTTTTGACGGATACCGCGAACTTTACCTTTTCCCGCTCCGTGCATACGATGCTTGTCCTGCCGTCTTCGGACGGCTCGAAAAATATGTCTGCCTCCGACGCGTCTATCTCTATCCCGTCAAAGGCTTCGTCTGCGGTATAGACTTTCGTTTCGTATTTTGAGCTGTCAAGCTTTGAAAGATCAAAACCCGATGCAATGAAAAACGCGCGCAATACCCATGCGGCGGCCGATTTGTATTGTGCGCGGAAAAAAAGCATGATAGAATACCGAAAAGACTTGGATGGGCAGAAATCAGCCTGTCCGGCGAAGGGCGGAGAACACGATATGGATTATAAGTATGTTCGCATTCAGGGGCGGGAGCTTGCCGCCTCCACCATGTACGCAAAAGGCGTGTTCAGCATGTGCTGGAAGCTTATTCAGGACGACGTCATGGACGAAGAAGACGCGGATCTGTACAAGGAGATCGACTCATGGTTCGTCGAAATGCTCCCCTTCCCGCCGCAGTGCATGAACAAAGAAAAAGTCGTCTGCTTTTTCAAAACCGAAAACGCGGCGGAGATGCTGAAATGGATACGCCCGGCTCTGTGGCTTTTGGACAAATACCATCATCCCTATTATGTGGTCTATACCAACACTCCCGGCGAGATCGTCTATGAGGACCGGTATCAGGTCGCCGTCAAGGTGGAGGATTGGATCATCGAAGAATATGAGCACACATGGACGGGAAAAGAAAACTGAGCGCTGCATACGCGTTTAACGCAAAAAGTCCGCTTTTCGGAGACAGTTTCCGAAAAGCGGACTATTTTGCGAAAGCGTCATTACGGCAGGATCGCTCCGCCGGCAAGAAGAGCCTCCTTCAGTTCGCCGTAGGGGACCTCTTTGAGACCTGTGCCCCTGCGCACCGCGATCGCCGCGGCGGCGCCGGCCGCCTGGCCGAAGCACATGCAGTGGGGGATGAGGTTGAAAAACTCGCTGAACTCATGGTCGGCGGAAAACGCCCGGCAGGCCACAAGAAGGCCCTCTATATTTTTCGGGAGAAGCGCGCGATAAGGCACAAAGGTCTTCGGATGCAGCAGAGAGGCGCCGCCCCGATCATTGTCCGGGAAGACGGCTATCGTATCGGGATACGGCTCATCCCGATCCATGTCGTCCTCCGTAAGATAATATTCTCCCACGATGCGCCGTCCGCCGGAGGTGCCTAACTGCGGCGCGGAGAGCATGATAAAGCTGTTTCGGAACCCGGGCATATACTTCTTGAAAAGCTCCCAGGTGCGTACCGCGGTGTGACGGGCGGAAGCGTCTATGTACGTCATTTCCTCCGGGTCGGTCTGGTGCAGGGATCCGATCAGACGGTGGACCCATACCACGCCCGGCTGATGCTCCAGCAGCCCGCGGCAGAAGAAAGGCATTCCTCCCTCCGCCCGGATCTTTTCCTGAATATTCTTCAGTTCGTCTCCATGGGCTTCGGAGAAAGCGTCATAAGCTTCGAGATCCACGCCGCAGATCCAATAAACGAAACCGAACTGGGCTATCCTGGAGCCGGGACGCATGTAATCCACCGTTTCGGTGGGCGTGTTCATCAGCAGGTCACCGTCGCCGGTGGCGTCGATCACCACCTTGCCGAGAAGAGCCTGCCGCCCGGCCTTGCTTTCCGTAAGTACGCCGCGGACCGTATTGCCCTCGATGATGGGCGCGACCGCCCAGGTATGCAGCAGCAGTTCCGCTCCGGCATCTTCCGCCATGCGGGCAAGCTCGTCTTTTCCCACCTCCGGATCGATCACCGCGGTATAGAGGGTGACCTTCTTTCCCTCGCTGTTTTCCCGTATATAGAAATGTCCCATGCCGGCTTTTGCGTACTTGCCGACAAGAGCCGCATCATCCGAACCCCATTTTTCTTTCGGCGGTAGATCCGCCGCTCCCCTTGCGGCCATGCGGTCAATGAATTCCTGACAAAAGCCGCCCAGCCACTGTCTGCCGAATATGTCCGAAAGATTGGGTATGATGTTCACCAGGCCGCCGGTTGCCATACCGCCCAAATGCCCGGAGCGCTCCAGCAGGACAGTCTTTGCGCCGTTTCTCGCTGCGGTCACCGCCGCCGCGACTCCCCCGGGGCCTCCGCCGACGACGATAACATCCACGTCCCGTATCAC
>JAGDDB010000286.1 GCA_017958265.1 Oscillospiraceae bacterium
AGAAGTCATAGACTATAGAAGGAGCAATAGCGATGGGATAAGCAGATTTTCTGTTTTCCGGCCAGGGAGCGCAGTCGGTCGGCATGGGAAAGTCCCTTTACGATACGGTTCCCGCCGCGGCAGATCTTTTTCGCCGTGCCGGCGATATTCTTGGCTACGACCTGGCTGCTCTTTGTTTTGAAGGACCCGCCGAAAAACTGAATGCGACCAGCGTCTGTCAGCCCGCCATCTATGTTACGGCGTTAGCCGGGCTGGAGTCCTTCAAGGTTTCCCACCCCGAAGAAGCCGCCTCTGCCGAAGGTGCTGCCGGTTTAAGTTTAGGCGAATATACCGCGCTGGCTTTTGCCGGAGCGTTCTCCTTTGAAGACGGTCTTCTCTTGCTCCAAAAACGGGGTGAGGCAATGCAGCGCGCCTCCGATACGGCTTCCGGCGGAATGGTAAGTATCCTGGGATTAGAGAACGACGTTGTTGAGGCACTTTGCGACGAAGCGCGCGGAGGCGACGTTCTCCTTCCCGCCAATTATCTTTGCCCGGGAAATGTCGTCGTTTCGGGTTCTTCAGAGGCTTGCTGCCGCGTTGCTTCCCTTGCCGAGGCCAGGGGTGCAATGAAAGTTGTCCCGCTCACCGTTGCCGGCGCTTTTCATACCCGGCTAATGGGGTCCGCCTCGGATATGCTCGCCCAGGCGCTCGATGCGGTCCGTTTTCAAACGCCCCGCATCCCTGTTTACAGCAACGTAGATGCGCGTTTCCACTCCGATCCCGACGAAATTCGCCGGATCCTTTTGACTCAGCTCACTTCGCCCGTTCTCTGGGAGACTTCAATCCGCGCCATGCTGGATGCGGGTTTCGATACATTTTACGAAAGCGGTCCGGGCCGCGTCCTGCGCGGACTGATGAAACGGATTAACCGCAAAATCAAACCGGAAGGTTTTAACCCAGCCGATTAAACTTACACAGGAGGTTACAACAATGATTCAAGTCGATCTGAAAGGACAAAACGCCGTTGTGACAGGCGCAACGCGCGGTATCGGTTTTGGAGTCGCCAAAGCCCTTTCCGCCGCCGGAGCGGCGGTCGCGTGCATCGGAACCAACGCCGAAAAGCTTAATCAGTCGGTTGCCGAAATTGTCGAAGCGGGCGGATCTGCCAAAGCTTACATCTGCGACGTTTCCAAAAGCGAAGATGTTGCCGCAGCGGGCAAACAGATTCTTGAAGATTTTGACGGCAAAGTTGACATCCTCGTCAATAATGCCGGTATCACCCGCGATATGCTGGTGCGCCGAATGACCGACGAACAGTGGGACGATGTCATCGCGGTCAATCTTCGCGGTCCCTTCCTTGTAACCCGCGCCTTTGTCGAGGCACTGCGCAAAAAGAAGTACGGCCGAATCGTCAATATTTCCAGCATCAGCGGGCTGATCGGCAACCGAGGTCAGGCGAATTACTCCGCTTCAAAAGCCGGGGTCATCGGATTTACCTGTACCGTTTCCAAAGAGCTGGCGAACCGCAACATCACCGTGAACTCGATCGCTCCCGGCTTAATCGAAACCGATATGACCGCAGTTTTGGATCCCGCGATCGTCACGGAAATGAAAA
>JAGDDB010000287.1 GCA_017958265.1 Oscillospiraceae bacterium
CCTGGCGCTCGGCCTCGGTGAGGGTGTAGCCCTCTAGGGTCTCATTGTAGCTGCGCACCTGGTTTGCCCATGTCTCCGGATGACGGTCGGGCATAACGATTATGCGTCCGTTCTCGATGCCTTCCTTGAGGATCTCGCCGAGCTCAACGGGATCGATGCCGGTGGCATGGATCGCTCTGAGGGTCTTCATGGTGCCTTCACTTACGTGATAGCCGGTGTTCTTGAGGTTTTCGGGGCGGAACTTCTCCGCGTTGCCTATGTTGGAATTGATGTTCGCCGGGCACAGAACGGTAGCGCCGGCGCCGTAGGGCTTCAGAGCCTCGGCATAGGAATACATCAGGTTGTTTACGGCAGCCTTTGACGCGCAGTAAGGAGCGCAGGTGGAGCTGGCCATAAAAGCTCCGCCGGAGGAAGTGGTCGCTACCCAGAACTCAGTCTTGTTGGCGTAGGCCTTGATCATGCGGGGAACGAAGATCAGCAGGCCGTTTACCACGGCGTAGAGGTCGACGCCGATGACCCAGTCAAAGTCGTCGAAGGTGGATGCTTCGACGGGACCGAAGGAGTTGACGCCGGCGGTCTGGATGAAAAGATGCGGGGGGCCGCCGAATACTTCTTCGATCTTGTCGGCGCAGGCGGTGTAATCCTCGCGGTTCGTCAGATCGACCTTGATCGGGAGTATGTCGCTCTCGGGGATACCGAAGGCGATAAGCTCCTTCTTCGCGTTTTCAAGGGCGTCCTCGCGAACATCGCCGATAGCGACCTTCATGCCCTCGCGGCCGAACACTTTGGCCTGGCCGAGACCGGCGCCGGAAGCGCCGCCGGACACGAATACTATTTTGCCTTTGAAATCTTTCATGCTGTTCTCTCCTTTATATAAAAATTTTTATTGACTGCATGATCGCGGAGGGGCACGTCCGAGCGGTGCGCAAGCGGCTGCGTCTTTTCTTTCGGACTTTATCATTCGCCGGACCGCGGGGGCGCTTCGCCGGACAGACCGCGGGATCTCATTTTCATGCCCTCGCCGGCTCCGCGGTTTGGGCGGGACGTTTGCTCAGACTTTTTTTCGGCTGTCCCGCAATACTCACCCGTTATGTCCCGTCCATTATAATACACGACGCGGACAAATACAATACGGTTGCGCATGATAATTATGATCGCTTTGTGCCCGCACCGCGTTTACTGTTCCCTTCGCCTATCTCAGCTGTTCCCTTCGTCTATCTCAAAACAGTGGAAAAACGGTACGCAATGGTATATAATGATTTGCAGGATGCCCGATCCGATCAAACGGAAAAAAGAAGCTCTTGCCGGATCATTGTATTTTTTGGTTGAAGGAGGAAGCATCATGGAAAGAAAACCCGTTTTCACCGGTGCCGCCACCGCGCTCATCACTCCCACTACCGAGGCCGGCGTGGATTACGAATCCCTCGGCAAGCTCATAGACTGGCAGATAGAAAAAGGTATAGACGCCTTGGTCATCGCGGGCAGTACCGGCGAGGGCAAAACACTCAGCGATAAAGAACACCGCGAGGTGCTGCGTTTCAGTGCCGAGCGCATTGCGGGCCGCGTACCGATGATAGCCGGTACGGGCTCAAACGAGACGGAGTACGCCATCAGTCTCAGCCGCTATGCCTGTCAGGCGGGCGCCGACGCGCTGCTGGTAGTGACTCCGTATTACATAAAAGCTACACAGAACGGCCTTGTAAAAATGTATTCCATGATCGCGGACGCGGTCACAAAGCCCCTTATTCTGTATAACGTGCCCAGCCGCACCGGCGTGAATATAGAGCCGGAGACTTACGCGCGCCTTGCCGACCACGGCAACATAATCGGCATCAAGGAAGCCAACAGCGATATTTCCAAGATCGTCTCCACGGCAGCGCTGGTCCGGGGCAAGCTCGACCTGTACTCCGGCAACGACGATCAGATCATACCCATACTCTCTTTGGGCGGCAAAGGCGTCATTTCCGTTCTGTCCAATTTGATGCCGGCCGAGACCGTGAAGATGTGCCGTATGTACTTCGAGGGCGATACCGCCGGCGCGGCGGAGCTGCAGCTGAGATATCTGCCGCTGATACGCGCCCTGTTCTGCGAGGTCAATCCCATCCCCGTAAAGGCGGCCATGTCCGCTCTGGGCTGGTGCAAAAACTATCTGCGCATGCCCCTTACCCCCCTTGAGGACGCCCACAGGGAGCTGCTTTTCGCCGCGATGCGCAAAGAGGGTCTGCTGTGACCCCTTCGCCTCCCTCCGGCTGATATGACCGAGACCGGGGCTGTTGCAAAACCGCCCCGGTCAAATCGTCGTCACATTCCCCGCATGTCCGCCTTCAAAAATCATCTGTTCAGCAGCCATACCGCGAAGTTCAGATACAGCGCAAAGCACAGCCATGCGATATACGGCAGCTGCAGCAGCCCCGCGCAGCGGTCTATCCTGTCAAACATCGCCGTCATTATCACCGTCAGCAGCAGCAAGAGCGCCAGCCATATCAGCGCGAAGCCGTAAAGGGCGATCCCGAAAAAGAATATGCTCCACAGGAAATTCACCGCCAGCTGCAGCGCATAGACCGTGAGCGCGCGCCAACGGTCCGGAGAATCGGAAAGATATATCTTTGCGGCCGATATGCCCATGAGCGTATACAGCAGCGTCCATACCGCCCCGAAAACCGCTCCCGGGGGCGAAAGCGCGGGTTTTACCGCCTCGCTCATGTATTCTTTCATGCCCGGAAGCGTAACGAGCGCGGATACGCCGCCCGTCAGCAGAGCTGCCGCGATGAACACGGCGAACACTTTTATTTTCCTGTTTTTCAAATCCATCTTCCCTTCCATACCGCCCGCTTGTCTCAAACGATAATATTGCGAGGAAAAAAACATGTCTTATACCGGAATGATAACCACCGCGCTCACCGACGACGGCAGCGCCCGCGTGATCTTTGCCGACACCACCGGCATCGTCGCCCGGGCGGCGGAGATACACCGGCCGTCAAAAACGGTCACCGCCGCCCTCGGCCGTTGTCTGACCGCCGCGTCCATCATGGGCAGCACCCTCAAGGATGAGGAGGGCAGTCTGACCCTCCGCATCAACGGCGGAGGACCGGCCGGCAGCTTCGTATGCGTTTCCGACAGTCTCGGCAATGTGCGCGGCTGCTGCGACGAGCCCACGGCCGAGCTGCCGCCGAACGCTCTCGGCAAGCTGGACGTCGGCGGAGTCGTCGGAAAAAACGGCGAATTGTACGTAGTGCGCGACTACGGCTTCGGAGAGCCTTATGTGGGCCACTGCGCGCTTGTCAGCGGCGAGATCGCGGAGGATATCACCAATTACTACTCCGTCAGTGAGCAGATCCCCACGGTCTGCGCTCTCGGAGTCAGGGTGGATACCTCCGGGGGCATAAAGGGCGCCGGCGGATATATACTCCAGCTTCTGCCCGGAGCTGACGAGGACATCATACCCGTCCTGCAGGCCAATGTGGACTCTCTTCCCTCCCTGTCGGCCCTCATCGCCGCCGGCAGTACCGACGCCGACATCATAGCCTCCCTGCTGTCCGGCATCCCCTATTCGCTGCTCGGCAGTACGGAGATCGCGTATCGCTGCTCCTGTTCGCGGGAAAAATACCGCTCCGCCATCAAGAAATTGGGTGTGCGCGAGCTTAAGGATATGCGGGACAGCGGCGAAGAGGCGGAGATAATCTGCCGTTTCTGCGGCGCCCGTCATGTATTTTTGCCCCGGGAGCTGTCGGATATGTATGACGAAAGGGTCACTGAGCTTCGTCAGGCTCGGGAAAATCACTGACAGAAACTTCATAGGCCGTCTTTTCCGGGCCTATACCGTCCTCCGTCTTGATCTATCTTCGGCTCTGAAAGCGTCCGTTCAGGCTGACCTGTCTCCCAGTCTCCCATTCTCCGGCAAGCTCCGCATTCCGCCCCCAGGCTATGCAGGGTATGTAGTCGGCCCGGCCGTAGCGCCTGTTCACCGCCAGCATAAGATCGCATATCTCTCTGCCCATCGGAGTACGCCGCCATGTGGGAGGGCGGCACAGAGCGCCCGTCAGCATGACGCGGTTTACATCCTCGCCCTCTTCCCCGCAGCTTTCCAGCTGCTGACCGTGGATATACAGCAGCAGCTTGTTTCCGCTGCCGCTGCGGTTGTTGTATGACCGCAGTTCTCCCAGCACATATACCCTGTCCCCCGCTGCGGGGACAGCTCTCATCAACGGCTCCGGCACCGTCACGTTTACCCTGTCGACGGCGCCGGACAGTCTTTTCGTGAGCAGCTCAAAGCCGTAATAGCTCACGCCCTTGCTGATATGTGAAAGCCGTGCTTCGCCGCCCACAAGGCCGCGAAGTTCAGCCGTATTGTTTTGCCAGGCCAAAGTAATATCACCCCTTTGTAGAGTGTATTCCCCGCCCCGTGCCGCTATGACAGTTTAAGGCCGTTGGGATCGGCTCCGAGCAGCAGCATGGCTCCCGCCGCGGCGAGCACCGCCTCCGGCTCTGCCGGTCTGCTCAGTTCCACCGATATTTCCTGAGGCTCGAGCAGGGTCCCGGACAGCGTCATGATATCGCTCTGCAGTGACAGCAGCGCATTCTCTCTCCCTATGCTGGATAAGGTGAGCTCGTCTCCGACCGACAGTCCGCAGCGTACGCTTTTCCCCTCTCCGTCGGGACTCTGCCCTCCGGCCAGGAGCATGCAGCCCGCCTTCTCGCCCTCGCGGTCGGCGCCTCTCGGCATTATCAGCAGATCTACCGGGCTGCCCGCGCAGATCGCCGCGTCTATTCTTCCTTCCCGCGCCGCTTTTTTCAGACACTCGCGTATATACGGCCGCGTTTTTCTGTTGGTTCCCTCCGCTACCTTTACGTTAAACACGCATCCCGCTCCTTTTTGCCGCAGATGAATTTACGGCATTCAAAAAAAGATCGCTCCGGATTATTATTTTCCGGAGCGATCTGTTTATTCGACTTTTAAGGCAACGCCGCATGATTCACGGCACGCATCTTGCTTGCATAATGTTTTATTTCAGCTTGAGCAGCTTTGCGTTTCGCGCGAAATATTCCGCGCCGGACCAGACCGTGGTAATAAGTATCAGTATCACCGCCAAACCGTCTACGGTCAGCACGCCCGGTATCACGGGCGCGGAATGCAGCGAGGTTATCATAACGCAAATGCAGATCATGGAGACCATGGTCTTCACCTTGCCCGAAATGCCCGCGGCTATCACCACGCCGCCGTCCACTGCGATCAGTCTCAGCGCGGTCACGGCGAATTCCCTTGCTATTACGATGAAAGCGGCCCAGGAGGGCATCTGTCCGCGCGCTACGAATATCAGCAGCGCCGCAGCCACGAGGAGCTTATCGGCAAGCGGATCCATAAACTTCCCGAAGGTAGTGACCTGATCGTATTTTCTGGCAATATAGCCGTCCGCGAAGTCGCTTACGCATGCGACGGCAAAAACGATGAGAGCGGCTATATCGGAAAATTTGAATTTGAGCAGCATCAGCACGATAAAAGCGGGGATAAGCGCCACTCTGACAATGGTTATCTTATTTGCGGTGGTCATCTGACAAAACGTCCTTTCCTGATTTTGCCGTCATATCAATTCGCCCGTAAGATCGCCCCCGGCGGTCCCGGTTATCCTGATATCGTAAAATTCCCCGGCTTTGACGTCCTCGCCCCTGAAGATCACTCTTCCGTCCACATCGGGCGAGTCGGCCCAGCTGCGGCCGTACCAGCAGCCGCCGTCGGCGTCGAATTCCTCGGCGAGCACTCTTGTTTCGCTGCCTATGCGGCTTTCGTTGAACCGGTCCATTATGCGCGACTGTATGTCCGCCAGCAGCTCGGCTCTGCGCTGCGCCGTTTCGGCGTCCGGTCTGTCCATATCGAAGGCAGGCGTACCCTCCTGCGGCGAAAACGCAAACACTCCCGCTCTTTCAAGCTCGGTCCTTTTCAGAAAATCGCACAGCTCCTCAAATTCCTTCTCTCCCTCTCCGGGCAGCCCGGTTATGAGGCTGGTGCGTATGACCAGGCCGGGTATCGCGCTTCTCAGCTTCCCGATGAGCTTTTCGATATCCTCCGCGCTGCCGCGGCGGTTCATCGCGCGCAGTATCCCGTCGTTTATATGCTGAATGGGTATGTCGAGATATTTTACGACCTTGGGCTCTTCCGCGACCGTGCGTATCAGCTCATCGTCTATCATATCCGGGTACAGATAGTGCAGCCGTATCCATTCGATCTTATCCGTCTTCGCAAGCTCTCTGATCAGCTCGGAAAGAGACGGTTTACCGTACAGATCCATGCCGTATCTGGTGATATCCTGGGCAACGACGATAAGCTCTTTTGCGCCGCTGTCGGCGAGGCTCCGGGCTTCCCGCAGTATGTTCTCCATCGGTCTGCTGCGGTATTTTCCCCTGAGCTTCGGGATGATGCAG
>JAGDDB010000288.1 GCA_017958265.1 Oscillospiraceae bacterium
CAAAAATCTACAGCGAACGGTTAAAGGCAGCAGCTGCTCTCTGGAAGATTGTCAGGGAGTCGGATATGAAGAAAGAATATTCGCATGAGCTGTTCGAACAATACAAAGAAAGCTTAGTGGAGGAAATGGGAAATGAAGGAGTTTGAAAATATCGTCATCGGAAAAAGCAGTATTCCGGCGCTGATCATCACGGTCATTCTTATAATCGTGATCCCTGTCGCCTTTTTCATCTTTTGGCGCGGGAAACATAAAGAGCAGACAAAAATCGTTTATCTCATTGCCGGCGCTGTCGGGTTTATGGTTTCCGCCCGTGTGCTGGAACTTGGCGCGCACTACCTCTGCATAATTGCGGACAATCCCGTTTCCCGGTTCATCAACGGAAACACGGCCGCCTTTGTCCTCTACGGGATCACCATGGCCGGCGTTTTTGAAGAGTGCGGCCGGCATGTTATCCTGAAATACGTAATGAAAAAGAACCGTACCCGTGAAAACGCGGTCCTGTACGGGATAGGCCACGGGGGAATAGAAATATTGGCTGTGATCTTACCCGCTATGATCACCTATCTTGCCGTCGCGGTACTGTTCTCCGGGGGAAATGCGGAAAGCGCGCTCAAAGCACTGAACATCACCGAGGAAACGGCCGCCGCTGCTCTTCCGTCCGTTCAGGCGGCGGCTTCATTTGACTATGCGCTGATGGCCATGAACGTAATTGAGCGTTTGCTTGCATTGCTGCTCCATATCGGACTCACAGTCATCGTATATTATGGCGTCGTAAACGCAAAGAAGGTCTGTCTTCCGATGGCGATAGTGCTGCATATGCTGATGGATACGTTACCGGCGTTGTACCAGAGAGGCGGGGTGCCGCGGTGGGCAGTCGAGGTATGGGCTGCCGTATGGGCTGCCGTGGTCATGTTCATTGCCGCGAGGCTTTACGCTTCCCGTGCAGGGGCAGATCCAAACCGATAAAAGACCATATACGAAAAATGAAATACGATAATATAATCAAAAGCACTTTCCTGGACCGTCCCAACCGCTTTATCGCAAACGTCGAAATAAACGGTATTCGGGAAACCGTACATGTCAAAAACACCGGGCGCTGCCGGGAACTGCTGATCCCCGGCGCGGAAGTATGGCTGACAAAACCGGGGACTCCGGGCAGAAAGACAGAATATGACCTTGTAGCCGTGCGGAAGTCAAACGGGATGCTGCTCAATATCGACAGCAGCGCGGCAAACGCGGCAATGCTGGAATGGCTGAAAACGCAGGAGTTCGACGCGATAAGACCCGAATACAAATTCGGTGAGTCGAGGATCGATTTTTATTTGGAACGGGGCCCGGAGCAATACCTGCTGGAGGTCAAAGGCTGTACTCTGGAGATAGACGGCGTCGGGTATTTTCCCGACGCTCCCACGCAGCGGGGAATAAAGCATCTTAGAGAACTCATGAAGGCGGCAGCCGAAGGTTATCATGCGGCCATTGCCTTTGTGATCCAGATGGACGGCGTTACGGAAGTTCGGGCGAATACGAAAACACATCCGGAATTCGGGGCGGTCCTGAAAGAGGCCGAGAGGGCAGGCGTCCGCGTGCTGATGCTCCCGTGCCATGTCGAGCCGGACAGCCTGAATATTCTGCCGGAGCGTAAGGAAATGCCTCTCCCGTGCCGTTTTTGACTCTGCCGGCGTTCGGAGACGTCAAGGCAGTCACGCCGTAATAAGGCCCGCTTTGCGTCCGCTTGAAAAAAACGTTTTCGGCTGTTGCTTTTTATGCCGTCGGTCGGATATAATCAAACATACATTTCCGCGTGCGCTGAGGCGGAAAAATAGAATGACATTACGCAGGAAGGGGCCGACATGGAAACGATCATAAGCAAATATATCGCCGTACCCGGCTTGAACAACACCCGCGATCTCGGCGGGATGCGCACGAAGGACGGGCGTGTGATAAAGCCGAATATGCTTTATCGCTGCGCGAAGCTCAACGGGCTGAAAGATCCGGACTGGTTTGCGAAGAATGTGGGGATCATCGTGGATATGCGTTCTTCGCAGGAGGTCACCGAGACCCCCGATCCCGAGATATCCGGCGTGGAGCATCTGCATCTGCCTATCTTCGAGATGCAGGCGGCGGGAGTGACCCACGACGAAGAGTCCGACAGGAAGCTCGGCGCGCCGGACCCGGAGGCCGCCCTGAAAAGCGTTGAGGCGGTGTATGCCCGCTTTGTCTCCGACGAATTCTGCGTCGCTCAGTACCGGCGCTTTATCCGCCTGCTGTTTGAGCCCCGGGAGAAGGCCGTCCTGTGGCACTGCGCCGGCGGCAAGGACAGGACCGGCGTGGGCGCGCTGCTTATCCAGGAGCTGCTCGGCGTAGGCCGCGAGGATATCATGGCGGACTACCTGAGCACGAACGTGTATCTGAAGGATGAAGTAAGTCAGATGGTAGACGCGATCGCGGAAAAGTCCGGAGGAATGGACGAAGATGCGAAAAAGGCGATGCTCGCTTTCTTCGACGCGCGCGAGAGTTACCTGCTTACCTTATATTCGGAGGCGGAGAAGAAATACGGGAGCATTGAGGGCTTTATACGGGACGGTCTCGGGATAAGCGACGACGAGCGCGATCAGCTGCGCCGGCGGTACTTGGAGTGATCGGAAAAACAGCATGGATGATCGAAGCTGATCCGCCGCATCAAAATCGCAAATATAAATTTGAGCTGCCGCGTTATCCACGCGGCAGCTCTGAGTTTTTCGGCATACAAGTTTTGAAGAGGGGTCAGCCCTTGTTCTTGACACCCTTGCCGACTATCGGACAGATCAGGCAGGCAAGCACGCCTCCGATGCAGGCGGTGAACAGCTGCATTACGCCGAAATTCACCGCTATGACGGCTCCGGCCTTGGAGGGAAGAAAAGCGGGCGCGATCCATTTTACGATCAGCAGATACTGTATCGCAAACTTGCACACGGCGGCAGTGATCACCGAAACAAGACGGCGCAGTATATCGGCAAGCTTTTTTCCTTTGAGCAGCTTCAGCATCAGACAGATCACAAGGACATAAGTAAGATTGCCGACGGCTATGGCGGGCACGACCAATATCTGCGCGTTGATCCCCAGCAAATAGGCGAAAAACGGTGACGCCACGGCCGCGGCCGCGCCGACGCTCCATCCGTAAAGCAGG
>JAGDDB010000289.1 GCA_017958265.1 Oscillospiraceae bacterium
AAATACAGAGCCGTCATTATCCACCAGCTATTGCCGGGGAAAAACGCGCTTGTGAAGAAAGCGTATATTGGCAGCTTCGCCGTACATGACATGAACGGCGTAAGCAGTATCGTCATCTTCCTGTCTCTCGCGCTCGGGAGAGTTCTCGTTGACATAACGGCCGGCACCGTGCAGCCGAAGCCTATGAGCATCGGCACTATGCTTCGTCCCGAAAGGCCGATCTTACGCAGAAGCTTGTCCATCACAAAAGCGATCCTCGCCAGATAACCGCTGTCCTCGAGGATGGACAGGAAGAAAAACATTATGACGATTATCGGCAGGAAGCTCAAAACGCTTCCGACGCCGCCGAAAATGCCGTCCAGCACGAGGCTCTGTATTGCCGAATTGACGTGCCCGGCTGCCATGAGTTTTTCAACAAGGCCGCTGAGCGCGCCGATCCCGGTTTCTATCAGGTCCTGGAAAAACGGGCCGATAAGCGCGAAAGTGAGATAGAACACGAGGCCCATTATTACTATAAAGCCCGGTATGGCCGTAAACTTGCCTGTCAGTATATAGTCCAGCTTCTGGCTGCGCAGGCGTTCCCTGCTCTCCTTCGGCTTTATTATGCAGCGCTCGCAGACGCGTCGGGTGAACGAATAACGCATATCCGCCATGGCCGCGCTGTGGTCAAGCCCGCGTTCTCTCTCGAGCTGGAGAACGATATGCTCCAGCATCTCTTTTTCGTTCTGGTCAAGGTCCAGCTGCGCGAGAATGCGCTCGTCGCCCTCGATGAGCTTCGCCGCGGCAAACTGCAGCGGTATCTCCTCTTTGACGGCGTGGTCTTCTATAAGATGCGTAACGGCGTGTAGGCAGCGGTGTACCGCTCCCCCGTTTTCGCTGCTGTCGCAAAAATCCTGTCTCAGCGGCTTTTCCTGATACTTGGCAATATGTATCGCGTGGCTTATCAGCTCGTCAACGCCCTCGTTTTTCGCGGCCGAGATCGGCACGACCGGCACTCCGAGCATGTTTTCCATCGCGTTGATATCCACTATGCCGCCGTTTGCCGTCATCTCGTCCATCATGTTCAGCGCCACGACCATCGGTATGCCCATCTCCAGCAGCTGCATCGTAAGATACAAGCTTCGCTCTATGGTGGTAACGTCTACGATATTTATAATCGCCTTCGGCTTCTCGTTTAGCACGAAATCGCGCGATACCAGCTCATCGTTCGAATACGGAGACATCGAGTAAATGCCCGGCAGGTCTGTTACGAGCGTATTTGGCTGGTCGCGTATGACGCCGTCCTTTCGGTCCACCGTGACGCCCGGAAAATTGCCTACATGCTGGTTCGAGCCGGTAAGCTGGTTGAAAAGAGTCGTCTTTCCGCTGTTCTGGTTGCCCACGAGAGCAAATGTAAGCTTAGTGCCATCCGGAAGCGGATCGCCGCTGCCCTTGGGATGATATTTGCCTTCCTCGCCGAGTCCGGGGTGCGCGATCTGCTTTTTCGGGGCATTTTTGTCCTCTGAGCGCTCCGCGCTTTCCGTTACCGGCGTAACTTCTATCCTTTTGGCGTCGTCGAGACGGAGAGTCAATTCATATCCATGTATGCGGATCTCCATAGGATCTCCCATGGGCGCAAATTTAACGAGCGTTACCTCAACTCCGGGAATAAGACCCATATCAAGCAGATGCTGCCGGAGCGAGCCCTCTCCGCCGACCGTCTCAACTCTGCCGGTCTTACCCGTCTTTAATTCGTTAAGCCTCATTGTACCGACCTCCGAACGGGCGTTTTGCCGTCCGTTATATGTTTATCATTCCGCGAGCCATCTCTGCCCGTCCGGCGCCGTCAGCAGCGTTCCGCGGAGAGTCTCGAGTATTTCTCCGCGCGGATAGCTCCTCAGCACCGTCTCTTCGCGATAATCGGGATCCTCGAACCATTTTGAGAATATAAGCTCATCGCCCAAGCGGGAATCAAACGATTCCGACGCTCCTATCTCAAAATCACCCTTATCCGGCCAGATGACCTGGAACCTGCCCTCATGCCCTTGTCTTACCAGAGTCAGCGGCTGTACGGCGAGCATAAGGTTATAACAATCCTTCACTTCATTAAGAGGTATTTTAGCATATTCCAGCGCGGAAGTCATCTTATCATCGCATTTTAATATGATTATATTCTCCGCAGGAAAATCGACGAGCAGACAATATATCTCGCCGCGCCACACGGCCGGCCTGCCGAAATACTGCCCTTCTCTCGCTTTGACCGGCTCGTATAGCCGTCCCTCCGGATACGATATGAAAACAAGCCTGTTTTTATTTATCCTGTGCTTTTCGCGAAACAGTTCTTCCGCTTCGTAGAGGTCTCCGCCGGTATAGTCGCTTCCCCAGTACCAGCCGTTTCCTTCCAGCTGCTGGAAAAAGCTTATACCTCCGGTATTTATCCTTTTATATTCCACTATTCTTCAATTCCTTCTTTTCTCGCGATCCGGACGCGGAGCGAACAAATAATATAAGCCAAGTCAGCAAACCCCGACTTTAACTTATTATAGTTAGCATAGACTATCTTATCAAGAGTGTTTTTTATTCAATAGATGCGAAAAAGGAGCAGCTTTTGCTGCTCCTTTTATTCTTATAAATACATCACCGCAGGATCTCTCGACTCTTCTTGCAGTCTCAGCCGTTTCTTTCCGTTTCAAAAGAAAGCTTCTTTCCGTCGCTGCGGCAGACGATCTCTCCGTCAAGATCGGTGCGGTATACTTTTTTACAGTATTCCGACAGTCTTTCGAGCACAACGTCGTGCGGATGCCCGTGTTCATTGTCCTTTCCCGCCGAAATAACGGCGTATTCCGGCAGGACGGCATTTAGAAAGTCGGTAGTAGAGGACGTATAGCTTCCGTGATGCCCGACTTTGAGCAGCGTACTTTTAAGCGTTTGGCCGGAATCTATAACTGACAGTTCTTCCGCGATCTCCGCATCGCCGGTAAAGAGAAAAGACGTCGCGCCGTATTCGATCCGAAGAATAATAGAAGAATTGTTTGCGTTAAGCTCGGCAAGCTCCTTATCGACCGGGCCTATAAACGTTACTCTTGCGCTCCCGAGCATTACCGTATCGCCGGGCTCCGGCACCGTTATGCTTCCGCCCTGAGCATTGAGATATCTCAAAAAGCTGTTGAACGACCTGCTGTCATACTCGGCGACAGGGGCGAACGCCGTACCGACGGAAGCATACTTAAGCGCTCCGGCGAGACCTCCCACGTGGTCGATATGCGCATGAGAACACACTATGTAATCCAAATGCCTGATCGAATGAGTCTCCAGATATGAATACAAAAAGTCAGAGCTTTCCGGCAAGCCGCCGTCTATCAGCATATAATGCCCGTCGCACTCCACGAGCGCCGAATCGGCCTCCCCGACGTCAAAAAAACGGATCTCGAAGGTCGAATCCTCCGGCAGAGCCGCGGCTGCCTTTTGCGCTTTTTCTTCTCTGTACTGCCGCCAAAGCATGGCCCCGACAGAAAGAATGATCAGCGCCGCAATTCCCAATACAGCCTTAAGTATCGCTCGGTTTTTTCGTTTACGGTTTAACGAAGCCATTACGCTATCCTTCCAAAGCTTCCGTTGGCCCTTCCGGCAGCACGTTCAAAAGCCGCTCTCCGATCGCCCGGTATCCGGAGCTTGCATCATTTAATATACGTGACCTCGTTGCCCTTCTGCGGCATCAGATTGCGTTTAGGCAGTCCGTCCGCGGGATAACCTACGATAACCGCTCCGTATACTCTCTCGTCCTCTTTCATCCCGAGCTTTTGCATATGCTCAACCACGCCCGGCTCCTCGTTCAGCCATCTGAGCTGATTGATCCAGCAGCTTCCGAGATCGAGGGCATTCGCCGCGACCATTATATTCTCCAGCGCGCAGGAGCAGTCCGCCATATTGTTGCCGTAATCCTTTTTGTTGGCAACTACGATCAGCACGGGAGCGTTATAGCAGAAAACGTATCCGCCCTTTTTCGAAAGATTTATTGCGTTCTTGAGCGCCGGATAAACGACTTTTTCGGGATCCATTCCGGAAAGCGCCTTGCGCGTGAGGAGAATAAGTTCATCGAGAGCGGCGCGACTGCTTATAACAATAAAATGATTCGACTGGTTGTTGCTTCCGCTCGGAGCCTGCCTTGCAGCTTCGAGGAGCGTGTCCAGCTTTTCCTGTTCCACGGGATTGGGCTTATAGTTCCTTGTGCTTCTTCTTGTGAGCAGGGCTTCAATTGCTTCCATTTTTCAAATCTCCCTTCAGTTTTGATTGCGCCCGCAGGCGATCAATAATACATATCGAAACCGGTCTCGAGCCGTTCGGCATACGTTTTTCCGGCCGGGCGAAGAGCCGGCAGCATATAGTCCTTGTTATAGCGTACTACGGGGATGCGGTCATATACCCGCATGCCCATATGCGTAAGTCCGCGTTCAAGCTGCTGCAGGCAGTCAGTCACGCCGCGCCCGGTTCCTCCGGCGCAGGCGATCAGAACGCAGCGTTTTTCCGCAAGATACTTTCTTGACATACCTTCGCATCTGCGAAGGCGGTCAAAAAACGCCTTGAAGCATTCTGTCATCTCCCACCAGTACACAGCGCTGATCCAGACTATTCCGTCCGCCTCGGCTAAAGTTTTGTATATGTCCGCAAAATCATCCTTAATCACGCATCTGCTCTCTTTACGGCATGATCCCCAGCCGTTTCCGCAGGCCATGCAGTGTTCGATCTTCCTGCTGTTCAAATGGATCCCCGCCACTTCGTCGCCCGCGTCCTTCAAGCCCTTGATAAATTCA
>JAGDDB010000290.1 GCA_017958265.1 Oscillospiraceae bacterium
GATAAGCGCGGTGAAGGGCGAGGCCATATCCGAGCTTACCGACTGGATATCCGCGGCCGCAAAGAACAGGAAAGCGCCGTCCGTGCTGGACTTCTGTTCCGACGGCAGCCCGGTGCATCGCTGCATACACGCCGTTTCAATGCTCATAGAGGACCATGCCGACCGACTGTAGCTGCCTGCAAGATTTTGCACGACCAAGCTCATTGAGGGCGATCCGGACATGGCGGACAGGCTCCGGCTGGATCAACACGAATTGGAACTGCTGGAGCACTGCATCGTAGAGATGGAGGCGGAGACCGGCCTTGACCGCAACGCGGCGCTTGCGGACATGCGCTATACGTTCATAGAAAGCGTAGTTGCGGAAACGGTGGTAAAGGCCCGCGAAAGCCGGGAGCATTCCCGAAGCATGCGCATTGACAAGGTGCTTACGGGGAAGTACACCGCCATACCGGTTTTCCTGGGCGTGATGGTAATAATATTCTGGCTGACCTTCGATCTGGTGGGGGAGAAGCTGTCGCAGCTGCTCGGCATGGGTATAGACGCCCTGGCGGGCGTGGTGGACAGAGGTCTGACGGCCTACGGGATAAATCCCATCGTCCACAGCCTGATCATTGACGGCGTCTTCGCGGGCGTAGGCAGCGTACTGTCGTTTTTGCCCATAATCATAGTACTGTTCTTCTGCCTGTCCATATTGGAGGACACCGGATACATGGCGAGAGTGGCCTTCGTCATGGACAGGGCGCTGCGAAAAATCGGCCTTTCGGGACGCAGCTTTGTGCCTATGCTTATAGGCTTCGGCTGCTCCGTGCCGGCAATCATGGCAACGCGCACGCTCGCTTCTGACCGTGACAGAAAAATGACGATACTGCTCACGCCCTATATGAGCTGCTCGGCAAAGATACCGATCTATGCCGTGTTCAGCGCCGCGTTCTTCCCGGAGCACGCCGCGCTGGTGATGGTGGGCTTGTATTTTTCGGGTATGGTACTCGGAGTGCTGCTGGCCCTGCTGCTGAAAGGCACCGCGTTCAGAGGCAGTCCCGTGCCCTTCGTAATGGAGCTTCCCAACTACCGCTTCCCGTCGTTCAGGAGCGTTTGCCTGCTGCTGTGGGAAAAGGCGAGAGATTTTCTGCAGAGAGCTTTCACGGTGATCTTCATCGCGACCATAATCATATGGTTCATGCAGAGCTTCGATACCCGGCTGAACGTGGTATACGATTCCTCCGAAAGCCTGCTGGGACTTTTGGGCCGTCTTGTAGCGCCCGCGTTCGCGCCGCTGGGCTTCGGCGATTGGAGAGCGGTGACGTCGCTGGTATCCGGACTGTCGGCAAAAGAGGCGGTGGTCAGCACGATGGCCATACTGCTGAATACCAGCACGGCAGAACTCGGCACGGCGCTGAAAAACGTTTTCAGTCCGCTTTCCGCCGCGAGCTTCCTGCTCTTTACGCTGCTGTATACGCCCTGCGTAGCCGCCGTAGCCACCATAAGGCGTGAGCTTCGCTCGGCAGTCGCTACGATCGGCGTGGTGCTGATGCAGTGCGCCGTGGCATGGGCGGTCGCATGTATCGTATATCAGCTGGGCATGCTAATATCATGAATTGGGCGGATCTGATCATTATTGCCGCGCTGGCGGCAGCGGCGGCGCTTGCGGTGCGCTCCGTGCTGCGCAGAAGGAAACGCGGCTGCAGCGGCTGCTGCTCGGAGTGCAGCGGAGCCGCGTGCGGTGAAAAAAAGAAATAAAAAATCGGCGGGAAGATATTTCTTCCCGCCAATTATTCAGTGATCTCACACGGCGGCGCGGAGCTTTACCGGGCCGCCTATCATATTGCCGTCTTCGTCAACGGAGCGGAATATGAAAGCCGTGACTTCCTCTCCGGCGGGGAGGGCGGAAGAATAGTCGACGCGAAGACTGCGGCAGTCCTCGGACCATTTGAAAGAAAAGCCCGATACTTTGTTGACGGCAATGCCGATGTCGCCGGTGCGTACCCGCGCGCCGAAAGATACGGTAAAGCCGCGGGCGTCCGAGGCCGAAAGGGATATTTCGGCTTTGTAGGAAGAAGGCGAGGCCGGAGTGAGCAGCGGGCGTATTTCGTCAAGCGGCTTCAAAGCGCCGCTTTCGTCATAGTCCGAGGCCCAGTTGCCGAGGATCGGCCAGCGTTCCTCGTCCTTGGGCAGGCCGAGCCTGGGAGTGTTCTGGCGCTGTTCGGGCTGCCATACGGGCGTCTGCGGAGTGCGGCACACGCAGGTGGGACGGAAGCGCATGCGCGGCGACGCCTTGGGATTTGCGGCGTTGGGATCATATTTTTCGAGCTCCACGTCCATATTGATGACAAAGCCCTGAAGAGCCTCAAGCTTCGCGTTGCGGATGGAGAAAACGGCTTTTTCTCCGACAGGCAGCTTATATCCCTCCGTGCCCGGATAAAGCGTTACCGTGGCGCCGTAGGGCTGGAGATAACCGCTTTGGGGCAGCACCTGATCATTTATGTAAACCTTGTTGTCATAGTCATAGGTATCGGCCGGCAGCTCGACGCCGCCGAGATACAGCCTTACGGGATCGTCGGCGCTGTCATAATTGGTAAGCGGAGTGGTAAAGGCTATGCCCGAGCCCACGTCGTGGCCGAGAGCGCTGTTGTCGGTGACAGAATGGCGGAGGGCGTCAGTGACGGTCCAGCCGCGTATTTCTATCTTCTTTTCATCCTTGCTGCCCTTTGCCGTTGCCATATACAGGCCGGAACGGGCCTGTTCGGAGGAAAGGGATATGCGCGCCGTTCCGTTTTGAACATCGGAGGAAAGCACGGTCTTGCCGTCGGTGAGCAGCAGCTCGACCCTTTCCGCGTCGGTATGGAAGATAAAGGTCATGGGCACGCCTTCGGTGACGGAATTGGAGGCGGTCCACAGCACATGCTTGCCCGGGCGGCTCCAATTAATGAACGCGCTCGGGATGAAATACGGATTGCGCTCCATGTCCGCCACGGAATCAAAAACTTTTTCGGGCAGGATCGCGCCGCTGCCGTCCGCGGCAAGCCTGCCGTCCGGTCCGGTAAGCTCGGGATGATATTTGCGCACGAGCTTGTCGACGCCGTAGAAAGCGTGATCCATCACGGCGATAAGTTCGGCCATGTCCCGGTCCTGATTGGCGTGGGCCTGGTCGCGGACGATCACGGCGATATTGCCGCCCTGCCCGACAAACTCAAAGGCCTCGCGGGCAGCCATCGTATTCAGAACGGTGGCGGGACTGTTCAGCCAGGCGTCCTGGCCTTCGCCCGTCCAGGTGAGGATATAGCGTTCGTCGCGGGACGAAGCAAAGGCAGCAAGGAGGGAGTGGGCGTCTATCGGCACATTGTCGGTAAGATCCGGCCGGACCGTAACGATCTGCGCGCGGTCGCCGAACCAATGATCCTCACCGGTGTTCTGTATCGCCCGCTGCGTCGTTTCATTGTATCCGTAGGCATAGTCGTGCACCACCGGGCCGCCGGGGCCGTTCTGCACGGGGGGCTCATAGCTGAAAAGCTGCCCCTCGGTCGCGTAGCGGAAGCCGGAGGCTCCGCCGCCGCCCGGATCGCTGGGCGCGATCACGTCAAAGCGCGTGTCGCCGTTGTCGCCCGTGTCGAATACGCCGCCGACTATGGCGCGCTTGCCGTTGTTCGAGCAGCCGGTTATCGCGGAGGAATACACGTCAATGTCGGGGATGGTGACATTGGGATTGAGCGCGTCTTTCTCTGCCTTGCTCAGCTTCATGTAGTTCTCCAGGGCGTCCAGCGCGCGGCTTGCCATCCAGCCGGAATGCATGAGGTTGCCGCTGTCCACCGGATAGTCGTTCAGAAAAGAATAGTCGTTATATACTACGGGATCCTGCGGGGGATAAAGCATCTCGTATTTTGCAAGCTGTCCCCGGTCGGGATCCGTGGCGTCGTTGACGCCGATAAACGCATATCCGTTCCGATTGAGCGCGGTGATCTGCTCCTCCGAAACCGAGCCCATGCAGACAAGCACGGGATATCCCGCTTCGGGAGCGCGCAGACGGCCGTCCACCGTCGGAGGCTCGGAGGGGAAGCGTATGTCAAAGCTGTGAGTCACCCCTTCGGACGCCGCCTTTTCGGAGCGATAGGGGGCGTTTGCGGGGTTTGTGTCGCGTATGGTGATCTCAACGGTGACCGCAGGCAATTTCTCGCGGGAAACAAGCTCGGAGTGCTCGGCCCAGGTGTCGCCGGCCTTCCAGGGGGCCAGCTTGCCGGGCATGGGGAAATCGCTGCCGGAATGCACATAGCTTTCATCGGGAGCTACGCGGGAATAGATCACGCCCATGCCGAAAGCGCTGAAATCCATGACATCCATGGTGCAGCTGCCTTCGGGGAGCGCGGGAGGCTCGGAATATCCGAACAGGCCCGCCCCCGCGGGCATTACGCCCTCCGCCCATTTATAGCGGTAGTTTTCGCGGACCGCGGTAACGACCGTATCTTCTTTAAGAGGATCCATGCGGCTGCCGTAAAGATAATATTTGAGCATGTCCTTGAGCTCTTCGCGCCGCGCCTCCCATTTTTCGGAGGTGTCAACGATCCCGACGCCGTCGGGGTCGGCGGAAGGGTCAAGAAATTTGAACAAGTCGGGGAGATAAGGATCGTCGGGAAGGAGATCCAATTGCTCGGGATAGGGGAAGTACGGGCGGGGGGCCTCGGTGTTTAAACGTCGTTCCGTATTGTTTTTCATTGGTCGCACCTCATGTTCGTATTAAAAGTCGGGTGAAGCGTAAAAAAGCGAACAGACGGGAAAAAGGAAGAAAGCGGCGGCGGAGCGGGACAGGGTCCGCTCCGCCGCTTTTTCGGCGCGGCCTTCCGTACGCAGCGGCGGCGAAAGGCCCGCAGATATCATTTGTCGATTATTATCGTCACGGCGTTCAGCGTTGACGCGCTGCTGTATACGCCGTAGGCGGTAACGTGATCATCGGCGCTCAGAGAAGAAAGACGAATGGATTTTCCTTCGGGGGCGTCTATTATAAGGGAAACAGAGGAGGCGTCGATGTAATAAAGCTTGTCGCCCTCAAGGAGAGTCACGCGCTTTTTGGAGGAGTCTACCGCAAGCACGGTGCCGCTCATCGTGGAGGAAGACGCCGTATTTTCCTTGCTGATCTCGATTTTAACAACGGTGTCGCCGTACAGAGTCGCGGTGACGTCGTCGCCGATGTTCACATCGTTGGCGCTGACCGTTCTGCCGTTCTTTATGATCTTAACGCTGCGGTCGAGCTTGAGCAGGCGGGTCTCGTTATCGGGCCCGGTGATCTGCCAGCTCATGCCCTGGGCGTCGGTAGTCATGGAATTGAGCGTTCCCGTGACGGTGGCTTCGGGGAGCTGGGCGGTGACGGTTTTGACTTTGCCGTTCTGAACCTCCACGGCAACCTTGTCGCCGGTTTTGAGCTGATCGAGCGTGATGTCCATTTCACCCAGCTTCAGAGCGGGGAGCTCGGACATGTTCAAAGGCATTATGTAAACTTCACCGCTCGCCGACGTGACGCTGAAATCAACGGTGGTGCCGTAGCCGAGCTCGGAGATAAAGCCCTCTATTATGACGGGATCGGCGATCCAATACAGCTCGGCGGCGATATCGTTGACTGCGCGCAGAGTGACGAAGCTGTCGGTTTTGAGCTGGTTTTGTTTTATTTCATTGCCGTCTTTTAAAAGCGGGGTTTCTTCATTTATATAGTAGCTCGCGCTGCTGCCGTCGGCCGCGTCCGTCAAGGTGATATACGGCTTGGAAACGCTGACACGGTTTGCGGAAATGGCGCCCTGCACCCATACGGAATCGTAGTACTCGGCGCGGAGCACGGAGCCGCCGTTTACCCAAAGATCGGCGAAGAGACCGGCGTTTGAGGGGTCTTCGGAGGCCGTATATTCGCGGACTATGCCGTCGGTGCCGCGGACGCGCAGCGAAGAAGCGTTTATCTCGGTCACGATGCCGCTCATCTTCGCAATGTCGGAGTATACCGGTATCTTAAGCTCTTCGCTCCCGTCAAGGGTTTCAAGAGCGCGGTATATTATCGCGGAGGCGACGGCGCGGGTCATGCGAAAACGCGGCTGGAACTGCCCGAGCTCATTGCCGGTTATGATGCCTTTTGCCACCAGCGCGCAGACATAGGGCAGATATTCCTCACTGACTTCGTCCATGTCGGAAAGCCCGGTGTCATATTCGCCGAGCTCGGCGGCATAATCGTCGAGGCGGAGAGCTTTTGCGGTATACGCGGAGAATGTCTCCTTGTTCAGTGAGGAAGAAAGGGAAGTGTTCTGAAGCTCCTCCTCGCTCACGATTCCGGCAGCAAGACAAAGCGCAAGCTCGTCGAGAGCCCAGGAATACTGATCGGGTACATTCTCGGACAAAAATGCCGAATAATCGTCGGCAATGATGGCTGCCGTTTCTTCGTCCGGAGAATACAGACGGGAAAGAAGGGCGAAAAGCTCCGCGGCGGAGATCGATTTGTCGGGCCGCATTGTGCCGTCCTCATAGCCGGTGAGATATCCGAGCTCGGCAAGCTCTTCCATGTAATCCTGCGCCCAATGGTTTTCCAGATCGGAAAAATCCGCCGCCGCGGGGAAGACGGTCACGGAAAACGCAAGGGCAAGAATAAGTATAAATACGGTTATTTTTGATCTCATCATTTATACTCCTCTGCAATTTGTATTTGTCATAACGGTATTCCACTACATCTTGTATAATAATCTGAAAACCGTCAGAAGTAAATAGCGTTGCGCAATTTATTTGAAAAAAATTCGCCGCCGCAGGGAGAGACGGTCGAAATAAGAAAAAGTTCTTGCTCGGCGGTACTATTTTGTTGACGAACGAAAGATCATAATGTATAATATCTCTCGCCTCACGCGGAGGTGTATCGAAGTGGTCATAACGGGCCTGACTCGAAATCAGGTAGACCGCAAGGTCTCGTGGGTTCGAATCCCACCGCCTCCGCCAAACAAAAAAGCCGCCTCCGGGCGGCTTTTTTGTTTGCAGAAGAAAGGGATTCGAACGGGCGGCTCTTGGCAAGGCCCCGGTGGGGCCTTGCAACCGCCCTGGCCTGCCCCGAAGGGCAGGTCGAATCCCACCGCCTCCGCCAAACAAAAAAGCCGCCTCCGGGCGGCTTTTTTGTTTGCAGAAGAAGGGGATTCGAACGGGCGGCTCTTGGCAAGGCCCCGGTGGGCTCGTCAGGGCAAAC